>NZ_JBWKMB010000016.1:0-133509 GCF_056431025.1 Nitratireductor lacus
CCATCTCGAGCGCTGTCTGTTCGGGGGCCGGTGTCTTCAACATGACCCAGTGAATCAAAAACCCCCGGCAAATGCCAGGGGTTTGTCAGCAGTCTGGCGGCGCGTTCCGCGCCGTTTCGCAAAAGTGCACGCAGCATGCCCGTCGTGTTGGAGTCGCCGCCGGCTCCCGGATTGTCCTGCGTGTCGGCGATCACCACCGGGCGCGTTGCCGTCTGTGCAATACGCATGGCCTCGCGCACCCCTTCATCGGGGCCGAAGGCACGGCCGGCAAAGGCCGCTTCCGCGTCCATGATGCTCTGATAAAGCCGGTCGGCGGCCCGGTCCGCCTCTGCCTGCGTCTCCGCATAGGCGATCACCGTTTGCCCGCAGTCTACAATGTCGGCTGCCGGAAAGCCCATCCAGTAGGAGACGCTCGCAACATCGCCCGTCTCGAGCGCCGCCACCTCCTCATAGAGGCTCTTTGCCGGCTCAATGAACGTGCATTGCCATGGAATGGAGGTCAGATAGGGCAGCCTGCGAAAAGCGTGCGCAAACGGTCTGCCGCGCGCCATCAGCCGGTCGAGCCCTTCGGCGGCGCGCCTTCCCGTCTCGGCCATGTCCACATGCGGATAGGTGCGGAAGGCGACGAGAAGATCGGCCTCGTTCACCATGCGCTCACTGGTGTTGCCGTGCAGGTCGAGGCTGACGGCGATCGGAACGTCCGGCCCCACCACGGCGCGCACCCGGGCGATCAGTTCCCCCTCCCCGTCATCCAGATGTTCGGCCACCATGGCGCCGTGCAGGTCGAGACACACCCCGTCGAGCGGCCCGGCTTCGGCAATGCCCTCGACAATCTCGCCGGCAATCCGCTCATAGGCATCGCGCGTGACATGCGCCGAAGGGATGGCCCCCGTCCACAGAATGGGCACCATCTCCCAGCCCGCCTTCTGCCCGTGGGCCACAGCACCCGAAATTCCCAGATTGACACCGGGACAGCGCTTCAGGATTTCGTCTCCACGAGAGATGGGAAGATACCCTCCCCCCTGCTCGAATTGCGCATAAGTGGCGCGCGAGGGCGCAAACGTGTTGGTCTCGTGCAGGAAACCGGCGAGAGCGACCTTCTTGCTCATGCCGCCTCTTCCCCGGTCGGACTGCCAGCCCAGATGCAACGCCGCATTCACGCGCCCCGCTTTCAACGACTGCATTTTCGGGTCGACGCCCGGAAAATGCGTGATAGGGTGGAAGACAATGTATCGCTGTACGATACATTCGTATCGATAATACGATAGATGTGCAGCGGTTCTGGAGTCAAACAGATTCTGGCGAAAACCGGAGGCGGGGCGTGCGTTATATTCAGAAGGCGGAATACGGAGTGCCGCCGAACACCAGCATCGATGAGAGCGACCCACTCTTCGTGCAGGCCATTGCCCGTGCCATGCAGGTGCTTTCCACATTTCATGAGGCCGCCAAGCCGCTGACCCTCAACGAGATTGCCGCCGCGGGCGGCATGGGCAAGAGCGCTGCCCAGCGCGTTGTCCACACGCTGCGCCAGCTTGGCTATATAGACCGCGACGCGGATGACAGGGGCTATGTGCCCGGCATTCGCATTCTCGATCACACGCGCGACTATTTGCGGATGAACCCCCTGGTCGTGCGCGCTTCGCCGGTGTTGATGGAACTGCGCCGGAATGTGCGCGAGCGTGTGGACCTCAGCCTGCGCGACGGGCTCAGGCTTGTCTATGCCGCGCGTCTTCAAAGCAAGCGGGAAACCTTTTTCGCCACGCTGGTCGGGCAGAGCGTGCCGATCTACTGCACGTCGGGCGGCCGCGCGGTGATGGCGCATATGAGCGATGCGGAGGTGGACGAGATCATCGAACGTTCGGTGCGCCGCGAGATCACGCCCAAAACGATCACGGATCCCGCCGCGATCCGGGCGAAGGTTCAGGAGGCGCGCGAGAATGGCTATGCGCTGGCGCTCGAGGAAATTCTCCAGGGCGAGATCGCGATCGCCACAGCACTCGTGTCGCCGGACGGCACACCGCTCGGCGCGATCCACATCGCCGGCTCATTGAGTGAATGGGACGCGGAAAGCTTCTGCCGCCGCTTTGCCCCGCTCGCCGGCGAGGCGGCGGGCGCCATCAACAGGTTCTGAACCCTTGGTGAACCCCTGTTCGCCGGGGTTCCTGTTGAAGCAATTGCTCCGGCCGTTGTGCTTCTTTCTCCCTCCCCAGAAAACACAGGCGGGGTGGAAGACGCTCCATCATTCGAACCCGGTCATCATTGAGACTCACAGTTTTCCACGCAGTCCGATTCTTGCGCCAGTCCCTGAAAACGCTCCTCGGCGCCCCTTTTTTCGGATGCCGGCATTTGCTTTGCGCAGAAAATCTGTTGGCTGATGGCCCTCCTCCCCTTGCGTCGTGTTCTGCACGTCCATTGTGTAAGTGGCAGTAAGTGCGACAGGATTCGGCGCGGGCGCGTTTTTGTCCGCAGGCGTGGCCGGCTTCGTTAACCCTTTGTTAACCAAAAACTTCTTGACGCCGCTACGCCTCCTCATGGCATTAGTTACGGCATTGAAGGCGATTGTCTGAAATCGGCGTAACCGGGATGCGGTTCTGTTAATTGCGGTTGTTTCCGGTTTCGTGCGCAGTCGCAGCGCGTTTGCTTTTTGAGCGTATCTTGACCCTCAGCCGTAGGCCACTCGCCCAGCGGCTGCGAATCGGGTTACGTTGCGCGATGAATTCCCGGGACGGGCATCCGGCGTCGGGGGTCAGGGTGAGCATGCGTGCTGCGGTCGCCAGTGAAATGCCTCGCGTTGACAGCTGTCAACGGCGGCAGAACGGTATGAACGACGAGGAGCAGCGCGGCATGGATATCGCCAGCGACCATGAAGGAGAGCGGGAGTTGGATAAAGTGTCGGGGGCAGCGATGGGCGGCGCACACGAGCAGAGTGCGCTCGCGGCCGATGAGGCCATCGCCGCGGATGCGGCCCGGCTCTCCGAGCAGCTGCGCGTCATGCGCGACCGGCTCTTTCCCCCCGCGGCACAGAAAACGCTTCGCACATTTTCGAGCGGAGAGGCAGCAAAGCTGATCGGTGTTTCCGATGGCTATCTGCGTCAGCTCTCAATCGCCGGCGAAGGGCCGCAGCCCGAAACCGGCGCGGGCGGCAGGCGCTATTATTCGCTGGCCGACATCAATGCACTGCGCCATCACCTGGCGGCTCAGGCCCGCTCCAAGGGCAATCTCGCCAAGGCGCGCTCCTATGTGAAATGGCGCGATCCGGAACGCGAGCACCTTCAGGTCATTTCCGTGACCAACTTCAAGGGCGGTTCGGGCAAGACGACGACAAGCGCCCACATGGCGCAGCACCTGGCCCTCTCTGGCTATCGCGTGCTGGCGGTCGATCTCGATCCGCAGGCGTCACTGTCCGCCCTCTTCGGCTATCAGCCGGAGATCGATCTCTCGGGCAATGACACGCTCTACGGTGCGATCCGCTATGACGAGGAGCGTCGCCCGCTATCCCAGATCATTCGCAAGACCTATTTCGACGGTCTCGATATCGTGCCCGGCAATCTCGAGCTTCATGAATTCGAGCACACGACCCCGCGCATGCTGGCAGAACGGCAGGCGGGCGGCGGCGCCGATGATTTCTTCTTCGCGCGCATTCAGGCCGCCCTCGCCTCGGTTGCCGATGACTACGATGTGGTGGTGATCGACTGTCCGCCGCAGCTCGGGTTCCTGACCCTTTCGGCGCTTTGCGCATCCACATCGGTGATCGTCACCGTGCATCCGCAGATGCTTGATGTCGCCTCCATGAGCCAGTTCCTATACATGACGGCGGACCTGCTCTCGGTGGTGCGCGAGGCGGGCGGATCGCTCAATTTCGATTTCCTCCGCTATCTGGTCACGCGCTATGAGCCCAATGACGGCCCGCAGACACAGATTGTCGGCTTCCTGCGGTCGCAGTTCGGCGAGCGCGTGCTGACTGCGCCCATGGTCAAGTCAACGGCCATTTCAGATGCAGGTCTCACCAAGCAGACGCTTTACGAGGTCGGCCGGGACAATTTCACACGCTCCACCTATGACCGCGCGATGGAGGCGTTGACATCTGTCAACGCCGAGGTCGAGGCGCTGGTCGAGGCGGCCTGGGGCCGCAACGCGGCGGGAGATGCCGCATGAGCAAGCGCAAGGATCATTTGAAGGCGCTGTTTGGCGGCTCGGGCGAGGGCAACGCACCCTCGCCTGCACCCGAACCGAAATCCATGCCGCGCGCACCGGAAACGAAATCGGCTCCCACACCGGTCAAGGCAGACCCGGTGCCGCGCAGTTCGTCCGGCGCGGTGAAGGCGATGGGGCTTACGCTCTCATCCATGACCCGCGAAGTGGAGGATGCCCGTGCCATCCGCGAGAGCCTGGCGAAGGGTGAGCGCATCGTTGAGGTCGATCCGGAACTGATCGACCCCTCGCTCGTGCGCGACCGCTTGAGCCGTGAGGACGATGGCGACGAGGATTTCAATGCTCTTGTCGAAAGCGTGCGCGAAAACGGCCAGCAGGTGCCGGTTCTGCTGCGCCCTCACCCGACTGAAACCGGACGCTTTCAGGTCGCCTATGGCCATCGCCGTGTGCGTGCAGCCGCACGCCTCAAGCGTCCCGTTCAGGCCATCGTGCGTACGCTCAATGACGATGAGCTGGTGCTGGCGCAAGGCAAGGAAAACACGGAGCGGCGCAATCTCTCCTTCATCGAGCGCGCCTTCTTCGCCGATGCGCTGATGCGCCATGGGTTCGATCGCGGCGTGGTTCAGCGCGCGCTGTCGCTTCACAAGGCGGAGATGACGCGGCTCCTGCAGGTGGCCGAGGCCGTCCCCGGGCATATCGCTGCAGCCATCGGTCCTGCCCCCAAGGCTGGCCGTCCGCGCTGGATGGCGCTTGCAGAGTTTTTGAAGCGCGAAGCGGCGGTGGTCATCGCCCAGGACGAGATTACCTCCGTCGCGTTCCGGGCTGCCGATTCCGATGAACGCTTTCGCAGGCTCTATGAGCGGCTGGCCAAGCGTGCAGCAGCGCGCGGCAAGAAGGCGGACAGGACCCGTGCCATCGAGGACGGGAAGGGGCGGACGCTTGCGCGTGTGACGCTTGGGGCAAAGCCCCGGTTCGACTTCGATGAAAAGGCCCTTCCGGGCTTTGCAGATTATCTGGCCGAGCACCTGCCGGAGCTGGCGGAGCGCTTCGACAAGGAGCGGGCAAAAGAGACATAACCGATCAGCCGCCCCAGGGCGGCGAGACCATCCCGGCCAAAAACCGGATCACGAGGAGCAAAGAGGACTGAGCTAGAGGAAAAACCGCAAGAAAAAAGGCCCCCAGAACGTTGCCATTCCGGAAGCCCCTTTCGATGTAGCAATCTGAAAGAATCACTTCCGTCGTGCAAAGTCAAGCATCGGTGCGTTCCGGTGAGCGTCTTTTTCTTGCCTGAAGCAAGGTGAGACAATGACGGACAGATTTGCAATCTCGCCATTCGGCGGGAAAGGGTTGGCGCGTGCCCAATTCCTGGTCAACGAACAGGTGCGGCGGGCGCGAAAGGCGCTGGATGCAGGATCAGGGGACACGCATGCCTCTTCGGAAAGTGCTGTAGACAAGTGGCAATTGCTGCGGGCTGTGACCGAGGCGCGGCTGGTGCTCGGGCTTTCGGACAGAACCATCGTTGTGCTGGAGGCGCTGGCAAGCTTCAGCACCGAACGCCAGCTCGATCCAGCCGGTGATCTGGTGGTGTTCCCATCAAACGCGGAGCTCTCCATCCGTGCGCGCGGCATGGCGCCGGCGACATTGCGGCGGCATCTGGCGGCGCTCGTGAAGGCCGGGCTCATCCTGCGGCGCGACAGCGCCAATGGGAAGCGCTATGCGCGGCGCAGCGAAGAGGGGCAGATCGAGGAGGCCTTCGGCTTCGATCTCGCGCCGCTCGTCATGCGCGCTGCCGAGATCGAAACCCATGCTGCCGAAGCACGGCGCCTGGCGCGTGCGATCAGGGCCCTCAGGAGCGAAGTAACGATCCATCTGCGTGACATTGCGGCGATTATCGAGGCGGCTGATGACGAGGGCAGGGGACGTTCCTTCGCGCCCTATGCGGAGCGCCTGGCCGCACTCTCCGGCCGGCTTGGCCGCAACACCGACTGGGAGACGCTGAAAGCCCGCCGTGATGCCCTCCTGGCTTTGCGCAACGACGTGGAAAAAGCCTATCTGGAAGGCCTGAGCGAAGCCGATCTGGAGGCTCGTGATGCAGAGCACGTGGTTAATGAAACCATAAATATGAGCGCCAATGCCACTCAAAATGAGCGCCATATTCATAATTCAAACCCAGAATCCCAATTTGAAACCTACCAGGAAAAAGTTGAAGCGGGGGCCGTGCCGCCCAACCTTGAAACCAAATCGGCGGTTGAAAGCGATCACGACACCGCATCCGGCCAAAGGGGAGGGCGCCGAAAGCCGGAAGCGGAGGGAAGTGGCCAAAAACCACCTGTCGGGTTCGAAACGGTGGCGTCTGCCTGCCCGCAGATGCGGGATTACGCCCCGGACGGGCTGTCAGACTGGCGGGACCTGATGAAAGCGGCCGAAACCGTTCGCTCCATGCTCGGCGTTTCGCCCGATGCCTGGGCCGAGGCGCGGGCCGAGATGGGCGACATCAACGCCGCGATCACAATTGCGGCGATGCTGGAGCGCGCGGAAGTCATTCGCTCGCCCGGTGGCTATCTCCGCAGGCTGACAGAACGTGCGAACTCCGGAACGTTTTCGGTAAAACCGATGCTGAATGCGCTGATTTCAGCCCGGCAAAAGGCGGTTTTGGCGGAAAAATAGCGTTTTGCCGCTCTTCTTGAAAACACATTTTGCGCACATATTTATTGTAAATTGCTCAATGTGTGATCAGTATGGTGTCGAAACAAGGAGGCACAGGTGATGACAGCGACGGAACTTGACTTCGCGGCAGCGCATTTTGCCGACGAAAGAGCACCGTTTCTCTCCGCGCGCCGGGTGTCGGAACTGCTTGGCGTGACGCTGGTGGAGCTGGCCCGTCTCATCGGCGTGGCCCGCAACACGCTGACGGCGAAATCCGGCCAGCGCAAGGTGGACCAGGCGCTGAGCCCCGTTGTGCGCATTCTCGCCATGGCCACGGAAATGGCCGGCAATGAGCACCGGGCGGTGATCTGGTTCAAACACCAGCCGATCCCGGGCTGGGCGGGCAAGACCGCCTATGATCTGGTGGGGGAGGGCAAGGCCGACAAGGTTCTCGCCTATCTCGAAGCGGTGCGTGCCGGCGTTTATGCCTGAGGCCTTGCGGACGGAAATCCTCTGGCGGGCTTACGTTCCGCGCTGGGCCCATGCACCGCTTTCAGGCGCAGGGGCGGCGCGATTTGGTGGACGCTGGAACCCGGTGGGCGCGCAGGCGGTCTATGCCGCCCGTGAACTGTCGACAGCCTGGGCCGAATACAATCAGGGCTTTGTGCAGCATCCTGCGCTCATTGCGCAGCTCACACTCTCTGCCGCGCGGCTGGCCGACTTGACCAACGAGGCCGTGATGCAGCGTCATGGCGTTTCGTCTGCTATCCATGAATGCGAATGGCGGGCCGAGATGGACGCTGGTCGGGTTCCCGAGACCCACCGCCTGCGCGAAAGGCTTATGGATCAAGGCTTTCACGGGGTCATCTACCCGTCTTTCATGTCGCCGGGAGGCAGTTGTGTGGCGCTCTGGCAGTGGAACGGGGAGGGGACGCCCGGCCTTCTGGTGACGGATCCCGAACACAGGCTGCCGAGGGATGCCGCCTCCTGGCTCTAGTCACCTGTAACCACGGCGTTCCTTGATTTTCCTGAGCCGCAGGAGTGCGGCTTCGGCCGACCGGGTGTTGTCGAAAAGGTTGATCTTGAACTGCCCGCGCGTGCCGATCCGCCCCCATTGGCGAACAAGTGCGGCATCGCCGAAAAGGGTCGGCTCGACGGAAAGCGTGTAATAACGCGCCATGTTGCGGGCGGGGTCGACGCGTCTCAGGGAGCATTGATGCGGGTTGATAGCCATGCCGTGACGGTTGCCCGGAACGGGCGCTTGCGTCCAACGCATTTCGTGAATCGATTGCCGGCAACCGATTCACGCCACTGATCGATCAGAGACCGCTCGCCCTGGTGAGATTGACGCGAAACCGGTCGCGCCGACGCTGATAGCGGCGGGTCATTTCGGCGCTTGTGTGACCGAGCTGCTTCTGCACGAAACGCTCGTCCACTTCGGCTGAAGACGCGAGGCCAGCCCGCAGTGAATGGCCCGAAAACAGCCTTTCGCGCTCCTTTTCCGGCAGATCCGGGCGCAGCCCCGCATCGAACGCCGTGCGCTTGACGAGACGGGCAATGTGCCTGTCGTTCAGACGACTGTCTTCAACGGTCTTCTGGCCGCGAATTCTGCGGAACAGGGGACCGTGGGCAATGCGGGCAAGGCGCATCCACGTCCTGAGCGCCTCGACGGGGCAGGAGCGGTCGGCCGAGCCACGGCCTATTTCCACTTCCCGCCAGCCGGCTTTGCCGCGCAGGGTGATCAGAATGCCCTTGTCGAAAAGCTCCGCCCAGCCATTGCCGTCCTCGGTCTGGTCCACCCCGGCATCAAGCCCGACGATCTCGGAACGGCGCAGACCGCCGGCAAAACCGACGAGCAGGATCGCCCGGTCCCTGAGGCCCCGAAGGTCGTGCGGAAGGGTCTCCAGCATGGCGAGAATGTCCTCGGCCAGAAGCGCTTCCTTCTGCGCCGGCGGGCGACCGTGCTTTCGCCGAATGCCGGCAAACACCTCCGCAATGTGGGGATCCTTCCGGTCTAACCGGTCGCCACGCTGGGAATAGCCCTGCGAGAGACCGGAGAGCCGGCGTTCAAGCGTGGAGACGGTGGGGCGCGGGTTCGCGGAGGCACAGGCGGTCAGATAGAGACCGACCACCTGTGGGTCGGCGGGAAGCGGCTGAAATCCGGAGCGCCGGCACCAGGAAGCGAAGTGGCGCCAGTCAGCGGCATAGGCGCGCTGCGTTGCCTCGGAGCGGGCCGCGCGCGCATAGCTGCGTGCAGTCTCGACCAGCGGGTCGACATCGGAGGGTGACGCGGGGGAGGGCCCCGTGGGGGAGGGGGGCTCCTCGTCCATGGCAAGCACCACGTCGATAATGTCGGGCAGATCTGAATGATCCCCGGCGGGTTTGCCGGATTTTAACGCTGAGGCGCCATCATTCCCGGAAGCGGCCACACGGTTGGATGGCCTCTCTGGCGCAGCAGGCTGGATCATGCCCGGCATTCTGCGGTTTTGCTCGCTGTCAGAGCTCATTTCAGCCCGCTCGCTATAATGTCCGATAATACAATCTTATCGGACATTAAATGCTAAAGACAAGCTGTGCGGTTTATCGCGGAAATTCTGGCAGAAACTGCACATACCGCCTAGACTGCGGGCATGGATTCGCCCGATTCTTTTCCATCTTCAGACGCAGCCCTACCGAAGTGGGCAGTGTCGCGCGGGGCTGCCTCGAGCGAGCGCGATGCCGGGTTTGCCGCCGGTGTTGCGCTTAGGGCGCTCGATGATCTTGTGCGGAGTGAACCCGCCTGGTCGGGCTGCTGGCGCGCGCGCCAGGCGCTGAAATGCGCCGTTGCCGCGTCAAGGCTCATGGGACGGGGGGAGGACGAGAAGGCGCTGCGCGATGCCGTTCTGCTGACCGCGGCCGGTGACGATCCGGGCCCTGCGGGCAAGATATTTCTCGCCTATAGACGAATGGCAGCGCGCCGCTTCATGCCATCCACGTCTTCCATAGCCGAACTCGCCGGCCTTCTCGGCCTGGCGGTGGATGACAGGCTGGCGGCAGCCGTCGACCATGCCGAGGATGCGCTCCAGTCTGGAAGCGCGCCGCCTTTCGCGGCGGCGCAGCTCGTCGGGCGGATACTGGCAGAACATGCGGACGCCGAGCCGCTGGCATGGGCCCTGGCAGATGGGTTGATCGCAACGATGCTGAACTGGCCTCGCCCGGTACCGCTTCTCATGGCGGAACGCTATGGAACCGCCTTCCGCGTGAGCGGGGAGAGCGGGCGGACCGGCCCGGCTGATCCTGCCTTTGCCCGGGCGGTGTGCCTCGCGCTGGTTCAGGGGACTGAAGGCGCGCTCCGCTCGGCTGGTGAAATATCTCGCCGCGCCGATACACTTGCCTCCGTTTTGCCGAAACTGCGCACAAAGGGGGCGGGCACGGTCGTTCAGAAACTGCTGGATGACGATGCCGTGCCGGCTTCAGCCCCCGGCTGCAATCTTTCCCGCTGGGCAGCCAAGCGGCTTTTCGAGCGGCTTGAGCATTTTGGTGCCGTGCGCGAACTCTCCGGCCGCGGGTCGTTCCGGATATTCGGATTGTGAGGTCTGTGGATAGCCGGATAATTTTTCATCCGGGCACCGTTTCCTGAACAAACCGCTTGCTTTGCGACACGGGATTTGGTTCGTACCGGGCATCCACAGGGGTGCCGCGTATCGCCGCGGCTGAGATGAGGGCGCAAGCCCTCGGGCCCTAGTAGCTGATCTGGGTAATGCCAGCGGAGCAAGGAGGACAATCATGTTCGCAGGTGCGCAGCTTTCCCTTTATCCGATGACCGACGATTTCGTCGACGTCATCATGTCGTCGCTTTCCGCGTTCGATCCCAGGCGGGACCGTTTAAGGATCGAGACCGACGATATCTCCACGCTCGTCGTCGGCCCGCCCGAAGTGCTGTTTCCCGCGCTGCGCGATTTCTATGTCGCCGCCGCGTCCACCCGCCACCATGTGGTGCTGCGCGCCACGCTCTCGCGCGGCTGCCCCGGCGAGCCGGACGATCCGATCTGCAGCACCTCTGCACTCGCCAACCCGTCGGAGCCGCTCGCCGAACGGCAAAAGGCGGCGCTTGCAGCGGTGGCCAATGCAAAGACCACATCGGAAACCGCACGCGCCCAGTTCTCGCTATACGTGATGGGCGCAGGCGACCACATGGCGGAGATCATGGGCTGCATCGACTTCCTGAAGTCGAGCGGCGTCTTCGATCGCTCCAAGAATTTCTGCAGCCGTCTCACCGGCGATGCAGGCCCGGTTTTCGCAACGCTCGAACAGGCCTTCTGCCGGTTCGGTCCGCCCGAAGGCCATGTGACGGTCGATTTGACCGTTTCCGCCAACAGCCCCTCCACGGCCTGACCCCATGTCTCATGGTCGGCCCCGTCCTGCGGGCGGACGGCTGGTGCGCGGCTTGCCTGCTCTGGCAAGCGTTGCCGGTGCGATCCTCCTTTGGGAAATCTATGTGCGGCTGTCGGGCATTTCGCCGCTGGTTCTGCCCGCGCCCTCGCGCGTCATCGAACAGATGGGCGTCAACCGTGCGCTCCTGTGGGAGAACACGCTGCCGACGCTGAGCGCGACGCTGACCGGCTTTGCCTTCTCCGTCAGCATCGCCTTTGCCCTCTCGGTGGCGCTCGATTTCCTGCCGAAGCTGCGGCGGGCGCTGTTCCCGATCTTTGTCGTCAGCCAGACCCTGCCGCTGGTGGCCATCGCGCCGCTTGCCGTCCTGTGGTTCGGTTTCGGTCTCACGCCGAAAATTCTGCTCGTGGCGCTCGTCACCTTCTTTCCCATGCTGGTGGCGCTGGTCGATGGCTACGAATCCACCGATCCCGAGATCGAAACGCTGATGCGCTCCATGGGCGCGTCGCGGTGGAAGGTGTTCCGGGCGGCGCGCTTCCCCTCGGCCATGCCCTATTTCTTCGCCGGCCTGCGGATTTCGATCACCTATGCCGTGGTCGCCGCGATCTTTTCCGAATATGTCGGCGCGCGCGCCGGGCTCGGCATTGTCATCCTCAACGCCAAGAACAGTTTCCGCCCGGATCTCATGCTGGCGGCGGTGGTGGTCAGCTCCACGCTGACACTGGTGCTCTTCGGCGTCTCGGCGCTTCTGCAACGGGCGCTGCTGCGCTGGCGTCAAGCGGGGCAGACACGATGAGCGCTCTTGAAATGCGCAATGTGGGCGTGACGCTTGGCGAAACCGCCGTGCTCGACGATGTGACGCTGCATGTGGGGCAGGGGGAGTTCGTCTCCATTCTCGGCCCTTCGGGAGCGGGAAAATCCACCCTGTTTCGCCTGCTCACCGGTGCGCTCACGCCGGATCGCGGCGAGATCCTGCGCGATGGCGCAGCGCTCAGGCGTGACGGCCAGACCTTCGCCTTCATGCCGCAGCGCGACGCGCTGATGCCCTGGCGGCGCATCATCGACAACGTCATTCTGGGGCTGGAAGTGCAGGGCGTGCCGCGCGCCGAGGCGCGCGCCCGCGCGCTGCCGCTGTTCGCCGAGTTCGGGTTGGAAGGCTTTGAGCAACGCTACCCGGCAGAACTGTCGGGCGGCATGCGTCAGCGCGCAGCCCTTCTGCGCACGGTCATTCAGGCCCGCCCGATCCAGCTTCTCGATGAACCCTTCGGCGCGCTCGATGCGCTCACCCGCGCGCAGATGCAGCGCTGGCTGGAAGACCGCTGGCGCGCCGCGCGCTGGACCACGCTGCTCGTCACCCATGACGTGCGTGAGGCAGTCGCCCTTTCGGATCGCATCTATGTGCTGTCGCGCCGTCCCGCCCGCGTGATTTCCGAGGTCGTCGTCCGCGCCCCACGCCCGCGCCTTGGCGCGCCCCTGCCGGACGAGGCCCGCGCGCTGGAAGAAGACCTTTTGAACACCTTACTCAGTCAGACAGGAGAAAGACCATGAAAAGCCTGATAGCCGCAGCCCTGATGCTCGGCGCGATGGCGCTGCCCGCAACGGCGCAGGAGCGCCTGAGCGTCGCGCTGGACTGGACGCCCAACACCAACCATGTGGGGCTCTACGTCGCCCAGGCGAAGGGCTGGTTCAAGGATGCCGGCCTCGATGTCGAAATCCTGCCCTATACCGACACGTCCTCTGGCACGCTGGTCGCCGCGGGCGTCGCCGAATTCGGTATTTTGAGCTCCATCGGTTTCTACAGCCAGCGCGCCACCGGCGCCGACCTCACCGTGGTCATGGCGGTGATGCAGCATGAGACGGGCCGTCTCGTCTTCAATGGCGAGCGTGAGGACATTCAGCGCCCGGCCGATCTCGACGGCATGACCTATGCCGGTTTCGGCAGCGCCTGGGAACAGGCCCTGATCTCCACCATTATCCAGAACGATGGCGGCAAGGGCGAGTTCGAGACTGTCACGCTCGGCACCTCCGCCTATGAGGCGCTTGCCAATGGCACGGTGGATTTCACACTCGAGGTGAGCACCTGGGAGGGCGTGAACTCCGTGCTTCTCGACCGCCCGCAGCGCGCATTTCGCTATGCCGACTATGGCGTGCCGGATCAGCACACCACCTATCTCGGCGGCAACGGAACCTGGCTGAAAGCCAACCCCGAAACCGCCCGCGCTTTCGTTGAAGCGGCTCAGCGCGGCTATGCCTTTGCTGCCGAAAACCCGGAAGAGGCAGCCGAAATGCTGATCGCCGAGACCGGCGGCATGCTCTCCAATCCGGAGCTGGTCCGCGCTTCCATGCAGGCCATTGTGGGCGGCGGCTACCTGCAGGACGAGGGCGAGCCGGTCGGTCTCATCGATGCGGACATGTTCGGCAACATCACGAAGTTCATGTTCGAGGCGGGCGTCATGCGCGATGCCGACGGCAAGCGCCTCGAGGAGATGCCGGACGTCTCCACCTGGTTCACCAATGCGTATTTGAAGCGGTAGATTTCGCGGTCCAGGTTATTCATGGGGCATCGGACCGAAAACCGGATTTCACTTTTCGGTCCGGTGCGCCAGGGTCAGGATCGCTTTTGCAGGAACACGAAGAGATTGGTGCGCATCGGCGGTGGCATCAGCCACTGAAAGAGCGAAACCACGGCAAAACCGGCTGAAACGCCGCCGTGATATCTCGGCGTGCTGTTGGCGATATAGCTGTGATGACCCCAGTGCTCCCGCTCAAATGCGCGCCTCAGACGTCCCAGCGTGTTCAGCCTGTAGAAGGTGGGAAACACATCCTGATGCGGACGTTCGGGCCAGACCCGCCGCATCAGCCAGTCCTTGAAGCGCTCCGGCACGATGCGGTTGCTGATCCCGACATAACCCCAGCTGTTGGGCGTGAGAGCGCAGAACCAGCCGCCGGGTTTCAGGACGCGGCGAACCTCCCTTGCGAACTCCGCAGGGTGCTCGACATGCTCGATCACCCATTCACAGATGATCATGTCGACACTGCCATCCTCCAGAGGCAGGCGTCCGCCCGGCTCGAAAGTCAGCGCTTCATCGAGATGCGGGTGCTGGAGAACAGCGGGATCGACATCGAGCCCTATGACACGTTTCACGCGGCCCTGAAAATTGAAGAAGGTCTTGCGGAAGGCCGCGCTGCCATCGTCATAGCGGGCGCCTCGACCCGCACCCAGGTCGACAATAGCCATATGGGGACGTATGAGCGCATTGATGCGTGTATAGAAGGCGATGTCCTCGTCGTCCCGCGTGAAACCGCCGGCCGCCGTCTCTGGCCTCCATCTGTCGACCACACTCATTTACACGCCCCCGATTGTTCGCCCTTTGGTGGCAGATAGTCGCTGACCCTTGAGATTCGGTTAAGTCAGGGGTTGCAGCGAGGCCGGGCTGCACGCGTCCGCGCTGTTGTTGTGGTGTGCGTTTCTGAACCCTTGCCGGAATGCTCTGACACACGAGGGACCGGCTCTCCGTTTCGCCGAAACGCTGAACCGGTCTCTCTTCCTTTTACGGGTGTTTGCGGACGTCAGATGATTGCAGGATGCCTATGCCTTTGCCTGATAGGTCATTGTCCGGACCACGTTCTGCACAGGACGTTTCTCGCCGGCCAGAATCTCGAAATCGAGGTGGTTTTCCGGCGGAACCAGCGGGCAGGTCACGAAGTTGGTGAAGGCGCAGGGTAGCGCGACCGCGTAGTTGAAATCGATCCAGTCGATGCGCGTGTTGGCCTCGTCGGTGAACTGCAGCTCGATGACGCGCCCCGCGCCATAAGTTATGGTGCCATTGGTCTTGTCACGGACATGCGCGACCGGCTGGATGCCATGCGGCGTGTCCTTGCCGATGAGCACGATTTCGTAGCTCCTGCCTTTGAACTCGAAGGTGAAGGTGCCCATGCGTGGCGTGGACTCGCGCACGCCTTCCTCTACCGTTTCGGCTTCGTAGTCCGTGCGCTCGGTGGGGGTGTAGAAGCCCGGAATGCGCCATTCGGGATCGTAGTCGAAGGCGGTAACGCCAGCATCTTCCGGGCGCGTGGCCTCGTGGGGGTCGCGCACGCGCACGCCGAAAAGCGGCTGGCCGTCATGCGTCGTGCGCAGAAGCGTTTCCACCTCGTTGCGGCCAAAGTACACCGGTAGGCTCTCACCGTGACCATAGGTCTGATTGCGGCCCGGAATGATCTCAACCGGACCTGTGGGGTATTCGCCGTTCACCGACAGGTTCGGGCCTTCGGCGGGCGGGGTGAACATGATGCGTCCGTCTTCCACCGACCACGTGCCCGGCAGAAGGTCGAAGGTGACGCCCTTGTCGTCTTTCTCAAGCCAGTACTGCGCAACCAGCGAAGTCCAGCCATACGGGCGGAACATCTTGGCGACGTGGGCATAGCGCCATTCGCGCCATTGACCTTCCAGGTGTTCTCTCGTGGGCATGTTCATCTTCCTTTCGAAGGATTTTGTTGTCTGCGTGCGCAAAAGAAAGTGGATGGGCCGGCGCTTCAGCCGGCCGGGCGTGTGAGCTCGTCGAGGAATGCGAGGACACCGCGCCAGGAGCCTTCATCCGCCCGTGCGTTGCCCGATGGCGTGCCGCCATTCGTGTAGGGCACTTTCGAAACCGGGTGCTCGCGGCTCAACTGGGTCGAGGGCACGAAGGGCAGGTTGATCGCATGGCCGGCGTCATCGAAATCGAGATGACGGACGCGGTGAGGGTGGTCGTGCCGGCTGAGGGTGGACACCACCATTTTCGAATAGAGGCTCGATGGCCATGCACGGTCGTCGCGGCCCGAAACGAGCAGAACGGCGGCCTTCGTGTTCTCGATCGGAATGCGCGCGCGTGCGGCCAGATCGGTGTCTTTCAGGCCCTCGAAGAAGACCGAATGATGCCGGTTCGGTGGCGCATCGCCGCCCCATGGGTGCCAGTGCACTGCCTTGTTGTCCTGCCAGAGATGGGTGAGCGGCTCACCACCCCGGGTCCAGGTCACGCCCTGCCAGCCGCCACGCGCGGGATCGCCCGCACCCTGTGCGCCATGCACCATTGCGCCCGGCACATAGGCGATCACGGCGGAGATGAGATCGGGGAAGGTCGCGCCGAGAAGCAGCGAAAGCTCGCCGCCGCGCGACTGCCCGGCGACCGCCACGAAACCGTCGCGCGGCTTTAGCGTGCGGTGCGCCCAGTTGAGGCCGGTCTCCAGATATTCGAGCGGGGTTTCGGTGATGAAGGGCGACAGGCCCGGAGCCTTGAAATAGCCAAGCGCGAAAGCCTGATAGCCATGGGAGGCGTAAAGCGCGCCGCGCGGCTCGTTGATGCCGCCGCCGGAACCATTGAGCACCACCACGACGGGATGCGGGCCGGGGCCTGCGGGGGTGAAGAGCGTGCCGACCAGACCGTCTTCGCGGATCTCCTGCCGCTCCACGCCTTCAGTCGCGAGGCGCTGGAGAAGCGCGCCCTCCGCCTTGACGCCAGCGGCGGTTTCCGCCGTCAGCGCCGTCTTCAGCGGCTGCATGACGTCGTCGGGGAAAAGCTCCTGACTGTTGCTGTCGACCGGCTTCTGGCTCCAGATGAGGCCCATTGCCGAGATTTCCGCATAGTCGCCGCCAACGGGCGCATCGCGCGTCAGATCGACCACGCCATCGGCATCGGCCATGAAGGTCGCCTGGCTGTACCAGAGAACGCCGCCCGCCCGCACCGTGCGCGCGGAGATTGCGACGAGTTCGTCGGGCGCGAGACCCGTGACGACAATGCAGCGTGGCTCGTCGATCAGGCCGTCAGCGGGGGTGACGGAAACAACGGGCGCGGAAGCAGGATTTGTCGTCATCTAGAGCACCATTTCTGCAAGAGGGGTGATCAGCCATTTCCGGGCATTGGCACGCAGAGGGGCTGAGCCGGAGACACTCCGGCCGTGTCGGGAAAGGTGTGGCATTATCGGTTTGCCTCACCTGTCATGCGTGCGAGCTGTGCATCGAGGCGTTTTGCAAAATCATAGCCCAGCGCGGCTTCGGGCGAGCGCGCGCCGCCGCGCGGCCAGTGACCGCCACTTCCGGTCCAGTCGCTTTTGAGGGCTGCAAGCCGCGCCTGCCAGTCGATGCTGTCTCCGGCCGCTTCAGGGTCGAAGGCGAGCAGGAACACGCCCCGGCCTTTCGGGTCGTCGCGGCCACCGCCGGCGACACCGGCGAGAAGTTCGACGACGAGGCCGAGCAGAGAGCCAACCTGTCCGCCGCGTGGCAGAAGTGCTGTAACCTCGGAGGCGATTGTGGTTGGCTGTCCTTCCCCATTCAGGGCAATTCCCTCGGGCAGGGGAGCGCCGGTGCTGCGGGCGTTGCGGATGTCGGCCATGGTGGCCGTGCTGCTGGCCACGTCGATCACCACGCGGTCTGCGCCGGTGCCCATGGCGAGGGCGAACGGATTGGTGCCGATGACGGCGCGCGTGCCGCCATGGGCAGCGACGAAAGGCGGGCCTTCGGCGCCGGCGATCCCGACAAGGCCGGCATCGGCAAGGTGGCGAACAAAGGGAGCGAGCCGGCCGAAACCCCTGACACCACGCAGGAAGACGGCGGCGATGCCTTTCTCCCGTGCGGCAGAAATGAGGTCCAGCGTTGCGCCTGCCACGGCAAGCGGTGCGAAGGAGGCAGAGCAGTCGAGCCAGCTTACGGTCTGCGGGTTTTCGGCAGCAGGAGCGGGCGCGGCTTCGGCCGTCCACTCATCCAGCATGGCAATGCCAAAGCGCGGGAGGTTGAGCACGTCGGCCTCGATCAATGCTGCGGCTGCGAGGTTCGCTGCCGGACTGTCACCAAGCGCTGCCGAAAGCCGCGCAACTGCGTCGGGAAATGCGATCATTCGTCCACGCTCCGCGCAGCATTGCCGATCTGGACTTCGCCGGCGGACAGATAGCCGAGCGTCATCAGGCGTTCGATCAGGAACTCCCGGCTGTGTTTGATGTGGGCTGCTTCGATGGCGGCCGCCCGCTCGCCATCGCCCGCCTCGATGGCGTCGACAAGCGCTGTGTGCTCGTCGGAGTGCTCGCCGATCTTCACCGAGAAGTCGATTGCAAAGCGCAGAAGGCGTTCCAGCTCGTCGAACAGGGATTCTGACAGGGTGACGACGCGCTTGTTGCGGCTGCACCGGGCGATGGCGACGTGGAAGCGCCGCGCCACCTGCTGCATGGCCCCGATGTCGAGCGGCGTGGCGTATTCGGCGACGATCTCGCGCAGCTCGGCGATGTCGGCGGTGGTGGCGTAGCGCGCTGCCTGCCGGGCCGCGTGGGGGCCGATGGCCGCGCGCAGGTCGAGAATCTCATGCACGGCCTGAAACGTGATGGTGGCGACGCGATAGCCGCTGCGCGGCAGGATCGTCACCAGTCCGTCGGCGGCCAGCTTCTGCATGGCGTCACGCACCGGCGTTTTCGAGACGTCATAGTCGCGCGCGATGGAATTGGCATCGAGCGTGGTTCCCGGTGCGAGCTCGCAGCGCACGATCTTTTGCCGGAGCGCAAGGTAGATACGCTCCGAGACGGGCGTGTGGGTGTTGGGGGCCGGGCCGGTGTCGACGGTCATGAGCCTCTTGTCCTCAGCCGATCAATTCTTCGCCCAGGCTACGAAATGCCGCTCCAGCGCCTCAAGGGCGAGGATGGTGAGATAGCCCATGACCGAGATCACGACGATGCCGACGAACATGCGCGAGACCGCGAAGGTCTGCCAGGACGCCCATATGAAGAAACCGACGCCGCTGCGCGCGCCGAGAAATTCGGCGGCTGCGATGATGATGTAGGACGAGCCGGCGGCGAGCTTCAGCCCGGTGAAGATGCTTGGCAGCGCAGCCGGGAAAGCAATGCGCCTGAAGGTCTGGAACCGGTTCGCGCCCGCGTTTCTGGCAACATCCATATAGATCTGCGGGGTCTGCAGGACGCCGCCCATGGTGTTGTAGAACATCAGGAAGAACACGCCGATGGCGATGACAACGAACTTGGATGCATCGCCGACGCCGAAGATCAGCAGGATCAGTGGGAGGATGGCGATCTTCGGCACGGGATAGAGCGCAGAGAAGATCGGGCCGAAGATGCGGCGGGCAGGCTGGGACAGGCCGAGAATGAGGCCGAGCGTGATGCCCGGAATGGCGCCCATCATATAGCCGATGCCCACGCGGCGCAGGGTTGCGCCCATATGCTCGAAAAGCTCCAGGCTCACGATCATGCGCCATGCCGTTTCGGCGATGGCGCTGGGAGCCGGGAAGAAGCGGCGGTCGATCAGGTTGAACTGGCTCGACAGTTCCCAGATTAAAAGGAGCAGAAGCGGGCTGAAATAGGATGCAAAGCGGAACAGCTTCTCACGCCGCGCCGGCGTTTTGAGCCGGCGGAGTTCGTCTTCTGTCAGTATCGTGGTCGCAGTGCTCATCTCATGCCTCCGCAGGAGAGGCCAGCAGGCGCCAGACCTCGTAAGTCATATCCCAGAAACGCTTGTCGCGGCGCATCTCGACCACGTCGCGCGGACGTTCGAAGGGAACCCGCATGTCGGCGACCAGCCGGCCGGGGCGCGGCGACATGACGAGAACGCGGTCCGCCAGTGTCAGCGCTTCATCGACACTGTGCGTGATGAAGACCACGGTCTTGCCGGTTCTCTCCCAGATACGCAGCAGCTCCTGCTGCAGGACAAGGCGGGTCTGCTCGTCCAATGCGCCGAACGGCTCGTCCATCAGCAGAATGTCGCGGTCGTCGACAAGGGCGCGCGCCACGGAGACGCGTTGTTTCATGCCGCCGGAAAGCTGGTGGGGGAGGGCGCTCGCGAATTCTGTAAGGCCCGTCAGGGTCAGCAGTTCGCGCACGCGCGCATCCTGCTGTGCCCGGGATACGCCCTTGAGGCTCAGCGGGAACGCGATGTTCTGCGACACGGTCAGCCAGGGCAGAACGGACGCTTCCTGGAAAACCATTGCCGGCGGTGTGGAGGTGTGCAGCTTCACGGAACCGCTCAGCTCGTCCTCAAGGCCGGCGAGAATGCGCAGAACCGTGGTTTTGCCGCAGCCGCTGGGGCCGACGATGCACACGAATTCGCCGCGCTCGACCTCGAAGCTGACATCGGCGACGGCTACGGTCACGCGGTCGTCCTGGCTGTCGTAGAATGCCTTGGTAAGATGGCTGACCTCAATGGCCGCTCCGGCGGACTTCGCCGGAGCGGGAGGCAGTTTTTCCTGCGCGGCCTGCATCATTTCTTACTTGCGAGTAGGTCGTTGGCGCGCTGCAGCAGATCGCGGCGATAGACGCCGTCGATATCGGAAAGCCCTTCATATTCAAGTGCACCGCGCTGGCGGAAGAACTCTTCCTGTTCACGCACGGACTCCATGTCGATGGCACCGTCTTCGGAGCGAACCGTATAGGGGATGCCACGCAGGGCGTCTGGCTCGGTGCCGGTGTAGTTCGAGACGATCTCGAGAATCCTGTCGTCCTGCCAGCCGCCATTGTCGAGCTGGCGGGCAGCCTTGAGATAGGCTGCCACGAAGCGCACAACCGCGTCTTCGTTCTCTTCAACGAAATCCTGATTGAAGGCGATCAAACCAAGCTCTGTGCCAAAGGTGTGATCTTCGACCAGGCGGCGGCCCAGCCCCTGTTTTTCAAGCTGGTGAGCGAAAGGCTCGATGCTCCAGCCGGCTTCAAGGCCGCCATTTGCGAAGGCGGCAGCCGTTGCGGGCGGCGGCAGGTAGACCGCCTCGACGTCTTCTATTGTCAGGCCACCCTTCTCGAGAGCCTTTGCCACCGAATACATGCCGAAGCCGCCGGGGCCGGGAATGCCGATGCGCTTGCCCTTGAGGTCGGCGACGGTGCGGATGCCTTCATCCCACGCTTTTTGCGACACCATGAAGGGTGAGGGGGAGGGAACCGTGTCGGGCATGCGTGCCATGGTGGCAATGATGGAGACGGTTGCGCCGCGGTCGAGCGCGTTGAAAAGGCTGGAAGCCCATGTGGCGGCACCTGCTTCAATGTTGCCGGAGGCAAGCATCTGGATGGTTTCGGCCGTGTTGCCCTTGGGCGAAAGCGTCACGTCAACGCCAAAATCCTCGAAATAGCCGAGGTCCTCGGCGACGAAGAAAGGCGCATAGTCGGCAAAGGGAGAATAGAGGAACTCGATCTCCGGCAGGTCCTGGGCCTGGGTTGGCAGGGTGGCTGCCGGTGCCAAAGCGACAGCAAACGCGGCTGCCATGAGAACGCGACGACTGACTGAGAGCATGCGTGAGACTCCTCCTTCTCCGCAAAGAATATTTTCCGCGCCCGGACGATCTGCTTGCCGGTTACGAAGATTGGCTCCGGCTTGCATAAGCCGGGCCTGAGAAGAAAGCCTACAACTGATGTATCAGATGCGCAACTTGATATTTTAATTTTGCCTGCCCGGTTTGGCATTGCCGCCAAGGATCGGTTGCAGCGTGCCGTCATGCCGCTCGGGCCATCACATATGAAACGCCTGCGGCTTCGCTCTGTCGCAGGCAAAAAAAAGCGGGACCGAAGCCCCGCCTTTCAGAACCCGGAACGCTCCGTTTCAGGTTCCCAGATTTCCTCGAACGTGTATTTGCCATTGCGCAAGCTGATCAGCGATACCGGCTTAGGTGGCACCATGTCTCGCCGCCGAATGGGCAGACCTCACCGCGAGAGGATAAGGCTGCCGCTCAGGCCGCGTGTTTGCGGATGACGCCGTAGACGATGTTGCGATTGCTGCCGTAGAACACCTCGGTGTCGGCATGGTTCCTGTCAATCGCGCGGTCGATTATGTCCTGCATGTCCTTGTCCGAGCGCAGGATCAGCGGCCAGTCCATGAAGGTTTCCATATAGCCATCGGTGGTGATCTCGTCGCTGAAATTGGCGAACAGGAACTCTCCACCCGGCTTGACCAGTTCCATGGCGCGTTGCGTGAGGCGGATTGCGACTGCACGCGGCAGATAGTCGTAGAGCCCCGACGCATAGACCAGGTCGAACGTACCGAGACTGTAGGAGCGGCGCAGGATGCCTTTTACGGAACCGTCAATGGCCTCCACACCAGTGCCGGCCAGGTCCCGGTTGACCGTTCCCACGCTGATCGGGTCCTGGTCCAGCCCGATCCAGCGCTTCAGTTTCTTCCCGGCCAGGGCCGTCGAGAGTTCCGCTTCACGCAGGTGTCCGCATGCAATCGCGAGGACCTCCGCATTCTCCACGCGCTCTGCGGTGGCATCCACGGTGCGCGCAAGTATATCGCGCCGCTCGCGCCCGGCGACCGAACTCGCTGCTTCGCTTGTGTAAGCGTAGATTTCACGGCCGAGCTCCGTGGAGGAGGCCACGATCTCATCGGCGCTTGGGTGTTTGTAATAGATGTCGAGCAGGCTGGCATCGCCGGAATAGCCGCGCGGCTTGTCGAAGGACCAACGTGTGAAGGGGTCCTGCTTCAGAAACTCTGAAACAGGATGCTCCTGGGCCAGGGGAATAAGCTGTTGCCATACGACAGGCGAAGCCTGGTTGCGGAGATCGTGCAGGCGGGCGGCCAGACGGTCGACGATGTCGGCTGCCGGTGTGCCCGATTCGAAACCCTGGCGCGCCAGATCGAGAACCAGCGCAAGCTGGGCAACCTTCTCCTTCAACTCCGTGGAATCGGCAACATCCGACGTCGTCGTGTGCTTCTTGAAGAGCTGAGATGTGATCAAACTCTGCTCGTCAAGCTTCAGGTGAGAGGCTTGTGCCACTGTTCCGTCCCCGCTGATTTGAACGCTTTCACTATACCCGTATGGACCGGGATGCGAAAGAATTTAATCAAATTCGACTAAAAGTTATCCGGGTTCAGAACCTCGATAAGCCGGGTAAAATGACGGATGATCCTGCCTTCATTTACGCACTGTTAATATAAAACGCCGTTTCCGGCAGGGGTCGAAAGCGGGAATGGAGAAGTTAAGACATCCTAACCGATTCCCATGTACTGAGGGTTCGTTGCAATGGAAGGTCACGATGCAACTATCCGCGGATATCGCACGAAAGGTTGTTGAAGCGCTTTCGAGCCCTCGTACGGGTCTGGCAGACCCGAAACTGCTCCGGCTGCTTTTTCAGCATGACGCTGCCCAGCAACGCCTGGTCGTTCGCTGGGGCATGTGGGCTGCCGTGCTCAGTTATATGGCCTATGGGGTCTTCGACTGGTTCCTGTTTCCCGACATCGCGGATCAACTGGTATTTGCCCGATGCGCGATCGGTATTTCCTTTCTTGCGGTGATCGAGTTTGGTGTGCGCCGCGGCGCATCCCTTGCCGCGATGCATCTGGTGGCTGCCGCAGCCATTGTTGTCGGCGCCGTCGGGTGGCTGCTTCTGGCGCTTGAAACCGCGCATCAGCAGGCGCTTTCGCACTTTGTCGTCTTTGGTATCGTTTTTGTGCTTGGCGCAAATCTGTTCTTCAATTTCCGCTTCATGCTGTCTGCGATTTCGTCGACGATCATCGCCGTCGTCTTCGTGGCCGCGACACTGCATGCGCTGCAGATCGGTCTGACTGCGCGAATCGTTATTGCCGCGCTCTTCGTCAACTGCCTCGTCTTTTCACTCTACCTCTCGTGGCGGCTCGGGGTGGAGCGCTACTGGACGTTTCTTGAAGCGCTGCAGGCAAAATCTCAGGCTCATGCGGCCGTCAAGAAGGGCGATGAGCTTCACAGGATTGCCCACACCGATCCCCTGACGGGACTGCGCAATCGCCGCGCGATCACAAGCGCCTTCGCCGAGCTCCATGAAGCCTGTGTTCAGAACGGCGATGAGCTCGGCGTCGTGCTGATCGACGTGGATCACTTCAAGCGGTTCAACGACCGGCTGGGCCATCAGGCCGGTGACGATTGCCTGATACGGGTTGCCCAGACGCTGGAGGCGGCAGCGGAGGCGAACGAATCCATCGTCGGCCGTTATGGCGGCGAGGAGTTTCTGGTCTTGCGTCGCGTCTCCGGGTCGGACGAACTGCGTGACCTGGCGCAGGAGTTCTGTCGTGTGGTCGAGGAACTGGAGATTCACCATCCCGACAGGGGTGACGGCATCGACATCGTGACGATCAGCGCCGGTGCATCGCAGACACTGGACGGCGGCGCTACCGAGCTGCAGGAGGTTCTGCAGGAAGCGGACCGGGCACTCTATATCTCGAAGTTTACCGGTCGTTCCAGGGTGACGGTCTACGATCCGCAGATCATCGATGCCGACCATTCGAATGAAAGCCTTGCCGGCCTGTTGGCGCACGCCATTGAAAAGCAGTGCATTTCAGTGGTCTACCAGCCGATCGTGCAACTGGGAACCGGCGAGGTCCTCGGCTACGAGGCGCTGATGCGGCTCAAGGGGAGCAATGGGCGGCTGGTGAAACCCGATGTGTTCATACCGGTGGCAGAGCAGAACGGGGCGATCGTCGAGCTGGGCGCATGGGTTTTCGAGCAGGCCTGTGCAGACGTGGCGCGCTACAAGCTCACCGGAGTTATTGCCGTCAACATATCCGCCGTTCAGCTCAAGGCTCCCGGGTTTGCGCTGCGCGTTGCCGAGATGCTGGCCCGCCACGGGCTGGCGCCAAGACAGTTTGCGCTCGAACTCTCCGAACGGGGCGACATTCTGGGACAGTCGCAGGCCGCCCAGACCGTGGAGCAGCTTCGGAGCCTCGGCGTGCAGATCTGGCTCGACGACTTCGGAACCGGTTACGCCGGGATCGACTGCCTGCGCCGCTTCGAGCTCGATATTGTCAAGATCGACCGAAGCTTCCTGTCTGAGCGCCAGCGTGCGCAGGATGTCCGCATGCTCGAGGGCATGATCCAGCTTCTGCGCAGTCTTGGCCGTACCGTTCTCGTTGAAGGCGTCGAGACGGAAGAGCAGAAGGCACTTCTTGAAAAGCTCGGTGTCGATCTCATCCAGGGCTTTCTTATCGGGCGTCCTCAACCGGTCGGTGAAATCGTGGGCACCGAAAACTCCGAAGTCGCCTGAGCGGTGGCGCGCACGAAGACAATCCTCATTGACATGGCTTCTCGAAGGAGGCACCGCACGGCATCGAAGCTGTGATGAACGGCACCTGCGGATGGGGACGGGGAATGTCGAGACGCGATTGGCCGGCTGCGGAAGCCGCAGCGCATGAAAAGCTCAAGAGCTGGACGGGCAACGGGCCAGGAGGTGTGGTTCTCGGCATGGAACGGGGCATGCCGCGCCTGATCGCGGCAGCGGGTCATTGCGGGGCTGGGCTCGGACCGCTGGGGCCCGACAGCGTCTTTCGCTGGGCGTCCGTAACCAAGCATGTGTTCGCAACCTGTCTTCTGGAGTCCGAAGCGTTTAGCCTCGATATGCCTCTGGGCGAGGCGCTGCCCGAGCTTTCAGCCGCGCCTGCGGCGGTGACGGTCGGACAGGCGCTGGCCATGCAGGGCGGGTTGCCGGATCCGCGCGAGTGCCTGACCCTCCTGGGCGTCGGCGCGCATGAGCGCACCGAGGCGGATGCGCTATATCTGTGGATGGCCGGTTTCGACTGGCTTAACGCTGCGCCGGGGGCCGAGGTCGCTTATTCGAATGGCGGCTATCGCCTGCTGGAAATGGCGATGGCGCGACGGGGCTTTGTTTTCTCCGAGATGGTTGCGGCCCATGCGAAGCTGCTTGGCATCGGCATGCGGGCTTCTGAACACTGGACCGACCCGGTGCCGGGTCTGGTGCCCGGGCACGTGCCTGAGGCCGATGGATGGTCCGAAGGATTTCAGGGCATGCATTTATCGGCTGCCGGCTCACTTTCCGGGTCGGCCATGGATCTCGCATGCTGGCTCGCCGATCTGATGCCGCGCGCGATTTTCGACCGGATTGCACGACCGCTGCCGCTCGGCTCGGGAGAGGCAACCGGCTACGGGCTTGGAATAAGCCTGACGCGCATCGGCAATATGGCGGTGCCGGGTCATGGCGGCGCACAGGCCGGTTACCGTGCTGGATTCCTGTGCGATCCGGATCAGGGCATCTCGCTTGTGGTTCTCACCAACCGCGACGACGGCGACGCGACCGGGCTCGCAGCACATGTCTGTGCAGCGCTTTGCGGTGTAACGGACGGGGCGCTTTTGAAACCTGCGCAAGGATGGGCACCGGCGGGGCTGTACGCGGCTGCCGAAGGGGACCTCTGGGCGGAGGTGCGGCCAGGATCGATCGTGGTTCGCGACGCGGAGGAGACGCTGTTTGAAGGCGAAGACGGCTGGTTCGTCTCCAATGCGGCTCAATCGCGCATGCGCCTGCGGTATGAGGATGGTGCACTGACCGGAGAGCTCTTTCACCGTCCAGTCAGGCTGTTGCCCGCGAAGGACGACGCGGCGATGCCCGGTCTCGACGGCGACTGGACTTGCGATGGTGCGTTTCTTCAGATCGAGGGGCGGACGCTCAACTGGGGTGCGGGGCCGCGCAGAAGCGCAGCAACAATGACACCGCTTGGGAATGGACGATGGCTGTTTACGGCCAATGGTCGGCGCATCTGCCTTGAGCGTCTTTCCGACGAGCGGCTGAAGCTGTCGCTCGCACGGGCGCGGGGCGTGGAATATCGGCGGGTTTAGCCGACTGTTTCCTTGGAGAACTTCTCGAACTCATCGGCGGAAGCGTAGGATTTCTGTGTGCCGCGGCGGCCAACAGAATAGGCCGCGTAGCGCGCCGCGCGATTGAGGGCGCTTTCCGTGTCTCCCGTCGCTGCGAGGAAATGCGCGAAGGAGCCGATGAAGGCATCGCCCGCACCGGTCGTGTCCACGGGTGTGACGCGAACGGGCTCGATGGAAGCGAAACGGTCGGCGGTAACGAGACGCGCGCCACGCGCACCGAGCGTGACGATGATCGTGCCGATGCCTTTTTCGATGAGGCTGCGGGCAGCGGCAAGGATTTCATCTTCGGTGCCGGTCGGCATGCCTGAAAGAAGAGAAAGCTCGCTCTCATTGGGCACGAGGAATCCGAGGCTTTTGAGATCGGCGACGCTCAGCTCTTTCGTGGCCGGGGCCGGATTGAGGATGGTCGGCACACCCCATTCGGCGGCACGGCGCACGGTGTGGTAGATCGTCGAGAGCGGAATCTCGAGCTGCATGAGGATCAGGTCCGCTTCACGCAGGGTGTCCTCTGCGGCATCGACATCGGCGGGCAGGAGATCCGCATTCGCACCCTTGACGATCAGGATCGAGTTTTCTCCGGACTCTTCCACGAAGATGGGCGCAACGCCGGACGACTTTCCAGCCACTTTGGCGACATGGCGGGTGTCGATGCCGTGGTCGGAGAAGTTGCGGATTGTGTTGTCGCCGAAAAGGTCATCGCCCACTTTGGTGATCATGCTAACGGCGGAGCCGAGTTTCGCGGCCGCAACCGCCTGGTTGGCACCCTTGCCTCCGCAGCCGCTCTCGAAGCTGGGCGCTTCCAGCGTTTCGCCCGGCTCGGGCATCCGGTCTATATAGGTGATCAGATCAACCATGTTGGAGCCGACAACGGCGATGCGTCCGGCCTTTTCGGGTGAAGCCATGGGTCAGTCCTTGCTCATATCGTTGACATCCGAGATCGCGGCAGGTGCTTCCTGCGCGCTCAGATAGCCGAGGGTAACGGGGAAGCGCGCGGTCTCGCCGGGCGAAAGCATGCGGACATGCCCCTTGGCCTTCTCTGCGGTGTAGCCCTCGGGCTCGCAGGTGGAGGGCAGGGCGAAGGCCGCGACCTGCGCATCGCCATCGTTCAGGATCCAGCGGACGCAGTGAGGAAAATCTGCCGGGTCGTAGCTGACAGAAAAGCCGTCGCCCTCGGGCAATTCCATGACGAGCCGTGTGCGGCCTGTCTGATCGCGGCCGAGATGACGTAGATAGAAAACCTGTTCCGGGCTGTAGAGCTCGGGCTCATCCAGCCTGCGCATGCGCGCGGGATTGACGGCGAGATCTTCCAAGAGAGCCTTGAAGGCCGGCGATGGCGTCACGTGCCCGGGGATCGCCTTGCGGACCACGGTGGATTCCGGAGAAAAACCGGTTGGCTGGTGGATTTCTGCGCCGGCGACGAAGTCGAAATTGGCATGCAGCATGTACATGAGTTCCATCGGGTGCGCCGACAGATTCTTGACCGCCATCTCCACATGGATCAGGCCGCTTTCCGCATGCAGGCGCACACAGGGCCGGGCGACGTAATGCGGCCCGAACCCCATGACATGTTCCACATGACCACCGACTTCGGCAAAGACACCCCGATCGTCTTCTCCAAAACGAATTTGGGCGCTGTCCATGGCTGCAACCGGCATTTCACCGTGCAGGGGATGATCATCCGTCGGGCCGGGAGTTCCGTTGCGGAGCACGCCGGCGTGGTAGGCGAAAGCGCCATAGGTTTCGAGGATGGAAGAACCGCGGCGCGGGTAGGGAAAGACATTGCCCATGGTGAGACGCCGCCCATCGAACACGGCATCCCAGATCATCTGACCGAGATAGGGCAGAACCGTCACCTGTCCGCGTGCGTTTTCGATGCGCAAACCCTCAACGGATGAGGGAAACCGGAAGGCCGTGACGGCGAAGGCGCCATGGGTTGCCAGAACGCGTTCGCCGCGGTCCGGAATCAGATCCGGTGAAAGATGGACAATGGTGTCGTTTTCGGTAGCGCTCATTTGCCGGACCTCAGATAGTTGATGGCGATCACCAGCACCAGGAAAGCGCCCCAGACCGCATCGATCATGAAGTTGGATGCCCGCATCATCTGCATGCCGGAAGACAGGAACATGAGTGCGACGAGTGCCAGAAGGACGCCCAGGACGCGCCCCTTGCCGCCTGCCGGATTGGTGCCGCCGAGAACGGCGATCAGAACTGCCTGCAACAGATAGGACGCGCCGAAATCGGCCTTGGCCGAATTGGTGCGCCCGGACAGGAGGATGCCGGCAATGGCGGCCATGACGCCCGTCAGGGCATAGCTGTAGAGGATCATGCGTGAACTGCGGATGCCGGCGAAGACGGCGGCGCGGGCATTGGTGCCGATCAGCATCAGGTTCACGCCGAGGTGCGTGCGTCGAAGCAGGACGGCGACCACCAGGGCGACGAGGATCAACACCCAGAACGGGGCCGCAACACCGAGCAGTTTCCCCGTGCCGATCCAGTTCCAGGTTTCGGGGTAGCCGACGATGGCTGGCCCGCCGGTCAAGACGAGCGCCAGACCGGCGAACACCTGACCTGTGCCGAGTGTCGCCAGAATGGGAATGATGCGCAGGCGCGATATCAGAAGTCCGTTAACCAGGCCTGCCGCCAGGCCGACAAGAAGTGCGATCGTCACCCCCGTGGCGGTGTGCAGGACAAGGCCAAGACCACCCGCATCGAGCGCCTCGGCAACCATGGGATGGCGGAAATAGACACCCGCCGTGATGGCCGCCAGATTGGCAATCGCCACGATGGAAAGGTCGATGCCGCCTGTGAGCATGGCGACCATCATTGCGATGCACAGGATGCCGAGCTCCGGCATGATGTAGGTGATGGACTCGAAATTGTAGTAGCGCAGGAACTTGTCGGGGTTCATTGCCGCCATCAGGACAAAGATCACCACTGTGATCACGGCGAGCTGTGCGATGGAGGCATCGCTGCCAAGCAGGCGGCGAACGAGGGATTTTTCTTCGGCTTTAGCGCTCATCTTGTGCTCCCCCTCAGGCCAGTTTCTTGCGGTCGCGCCACGCGGTGATCGCCGTCGCTGCAATGATGATCAGGCCGACGACAACGCGCTGCCAGGTGGTGTCCACCTTCATCAGGATCAGCGAATTCTTCACCATGACCAGCGTGAACACGCCGATCATGGTGCCCAGCACCGATCCGCGCCCGCCGAAGATCGAAGCGCCGCCGAGCACCACGGCTGCGATGACATCGAGCTCCAGGCCGATGAAGTCGCGCGGGTTCGCCTGCCAGATCATGGAACTGTGGAGGAGGCCGGCAAAGCCCGCCAGGAGCCCTGCGGTGCAGTAGACGAAGAAGATCGTGCGGCGGGTGTTCACGCCGGCACGGCGGGCCGATTCCGGGTCGCCACCATAGGCATAGACGGAACGGCCGGTCATGGTGTGGCGAAGGATGATGTGGATCACGAGCGCAATGGCCAGATAGACGAGGATCATCGCGGTCAGACCGACCGTCGCGCCGTTCTGCGCCGTCACGGACGCCAGATCCTGTTTGCCGAATGCGATCAGCGCATCGGGCATCTTGTTGATGTTGACGATGGACGTGCCCAGAAGACCCAGCACGAGGCCACGTATGATCGAGGCGGTGCCGAGGGTGACGATCAGCGGGATCATCTTGAACCGGTCGATGATGAAGGCGTTGAATGCGCCGAGCAGAACGCCGATCACGGAGGCGGCAATGAAGGGCAGAAGCACGCCGTCATAATCGAGCGCGACCATGGTGCGCACCGTGATGTAGAGCGCGGCCGCGGAAATGGCGGGGAACGACACATCGATGCCGCCCGAAATCATGATCAGCAGCACGCCGAGCGCCATGATGCCGATCACGACGTTGGCCTTGGCCAGGCTGAAGAGATTGGCGACCCCCCAGAAGGCCGGATTGACGAGGCCGATCAGAACCATCACCGCCAGCAGGACGAGGGCAATCACGGTCTCCGTGGATTGGAACCTTTTCATCTCACCGCCTTACTTCAATGCCTTGAGGCTGTCGTTGATCGCATCTTCGGTCATGTTGGCACCGGCGAATTCGGCCACGAAACGGCCGTCATGCATGACATGGATGCGGTTGCAGTTTCCGGTCAGTTCCGGCACGTCGTCCGAGATCATCAGCACGGCGACGCCCTCCTTGCGGGCAAGGTCGCGGATGATGTGGTGGATCTTGGCTTTGGAACCGACATCGACGCCCACGGTCGGGCCATTGAGAATGAGCACTTTTGCTCCCGTCAGGAGCCAGCGCCCGAGCATGACGCGCTGCGCATTGCCGCCGGAAAGATTGCCGACCGCAGTTTCCGGCGACGGAGCGGCAATCTGCATGGAGGCGAACATATCCTCGGTCTTTTGGCGCATGGCTTCGCGGTCCAGAAAGAGGCCGCGCCGCAGGCGGTCGAGGATGCTCACCACCATGTTGCGTTCGATGGACTGAGTGAGAAAGAGACCTTCGCTCAACCGGTCTTCCGGCACATAGGCGATGCCATGCGCGATGGCGTCCTGCACCGAATGCGGGAAGGCGTCCTGTCCGGCGATGCGGAAAGATCTGGCTGTGGCGTTCTCCATTCCGAAGAGCGCCTGCGCGAGCTCGGTTCGGCCGGAGCCGATCAGCCCCGAAACACCGACGATCTCGCCCGGACGCAGCGAAAGGCTGACATTGTCGACGCTTCCCGGCACGCTCAGACTCTCGACCTCCAGGGCCGGTGGCGTGTCTGGCGCAATGTCGGGTGCGTAGGGCTCGTCGTCGAGCTCGAGCCCGGTCATGGCATGGGTGATTGCGGGTTCGTCGAAGTCGCTCATAGCGCCTTCGGCGACCTTCTTTCCGTTTCGGAACACGGTCAGGCGTTCGGAAATTTCCAGCATCTCGCGCATTTTGTGGCTGACGAACAGAACGGCGATGCCCTGCGCCTGCAGATCGCGAACAATGGCGAAGAGCGCGTCGACCTCGTGCCCGGTAAGCGCGGTGGTCGGCTCGTCCATGACGATGAGCCGGGCCCTGGCGAGAATGGCGCGGGCAATGGCGACGATCTGCTTGCCGGAGGTGGGAAGGGTTTCCACCTCGGCGTCGACATCGATCTCGACGTCGAGACGGGTCAGAACCTCGCGCGCCATCCTGCGGGCGCGTGGCCAGTCCATGCGCCCGCGCCCTTCAAGCAGATAGGTGTTGAGGGCGAGGTTCTCGGCCACGGTCAGATTCCCGAAGAGGGAAAAATCCTGATAGATCACCTGCACACCCTTGTGTACGGCGGTGATCGGGTCCAGTCGGCTGACGGGTTTGCCGTCAAACAGGATTTCACCCTCGTCGGGCGTGTAGATGCCCGACATGACCTTGATGATGGTGGATTTTCCAGAACCGTTCTCGCCGGCGAGGCAGTGAATCTCACCGGGACGAATGCCCATGGAGACGCCGTCAAGTGCGTGAACGCCACCGAAGCGCTTGCTGATGTTCTTCAGCTCGATCAGATACTCGGACATGATTTTTCCGGCAGGCTGAATGGGAAGGCCTGTTCAGGCAGGGATGAATGGCCAGTGATCCAGCGCCGGCGCACGCGAAAGTGCGCCGGCGCTTTTCAGGATCAGAAGTCGTATTTGTCCATGTTGTCGGCGGTGACGCCGACCCAGCCGGCTCCGTAGAGCAGGTTCGGACGATCTTCATTCGGCGTGATCAGCGACTCGTAGCCGTTGAGGCCGAGATTGAGCTCTGCCTTGATCTGGTCGCCCTTGCCCTCAAGCGCGGCGATGGCGAGCATGTTCATGGCGTAGCCGGCAACGGCCGGATCCCAGAACTGGATGTACTGGATGTCGCCATTGGCGAGATATTCGCCCGCGACGGAGGGGAGGCCAGTGCCGGCAAAGAAGACCTTGTCCTTCAGGCCGCCTTCGGCGATCAGGCGACCGGCGCCGGCCGAGGTCGGCATCGGAGCGCCGAGAATGCCGGTGATGTCCGGATAGGTGGTCATCGCCTCTTTGAGCTTGGTGTAGTCGGTGGCTGCGTCGTCATAGGTTTCGAGACGGTCGCCGACCATTTCCATGTCCGGGAAGTGCTCTTTCTGATAGGCGACGGCGCCGTCCACCCATTCCATCTGGCTCTTGGAGGTCAGCGAGCCGACGGTGGCGACATATTTGCCCTTGCCGCCCGTGTACTTGCCGAGCTCCTTCATAAGGTTGGCACCGTAGGCGAGGTTGTCGAAGGCCTCGAGATCGTAATCGGTGTTTTCGAGGTTCGAGGCCTCGTGCGAAATGACGACGATACCGCGGTCACGCGCCTTCTTGAGCACCGGCTCGACGGCTTCCACCGAAAAAGGAACGACGGCGATGGCATCGACGCCCTGGGCGATGAGGTTTTCGATGATCTGCACCTGAGCGGCGGCATCAGCCTGGCTCGGGCCGACCATCCAGACATCGTGTCCGGTGTCGGCCTTGAACTGCTCGACACCGTCGCGCATGCGGTCGAACCAGGCGATGCCGTCGACCTTCACGACTGTGGCAATTGTGTATTTCTTGTCGTCTTTCGTGGCGATCAGCTCATTGTTGAGCTTGGATGTATCCACGATCTGTTCCGCGAGCGCGGACGTGCCCAAAAGGGACAGGGCTAAAGAAGCTGCGGTGAGCAGAGCTTTCATTGACGGATCCTCCTCCTTGGTTCCGGTAATGCGCAGGAAATTTGCGCATCGGGAACACATATTGAACGAATTAACTCAATATCTTGCGGCAATATTGATCAATTCGGTTCAATATGATCATATCCGATCATAACCTGCAACCCTCTGCAAGCGAATGATCACACTTGCGGATACCCGCCCAGGCGATGGAGTATCGCTCAAACTCAATGGCCAGGAGAATCATGTGGCGAGACCATCCGGACGAGCGGCGCGGATTGAGGCGCTCAAGAAGCTCTGCGCGTCAGGGACCATACTGCACATCGCCGAGGCGGCGCAGGCGCTGAACACATCCGAGATAACGATCCGGCGCGATCTGGGGGATGGCGATAATGGCATTCTGTGCCTGGGCGGTTACATTATGTCTGCCAATGAGAATGGCGAACGCTATTCGCTGTCTCATGCTCAGGGGACGAACACGCAGGCCAAGACGCAGGTGGCGCGCCGCGCGGCAGCTCTGGTTGAACCGGAGGATACGATCTTCGTGGACTGCGGATCGACGCTGCAGTATTTGGCTGCCAATCTTCCGCAGAACGCGAATGTCACGGTGGTGACGCAGGCGATGAACATCGCCGAAATCATATCGCGGCTGGAAGGGGTGAATCTCATACTGCTTGCCGGCATCTATCATCCCGAAAGCGGAAGTTTTAGCTCAGACACCGCACTCAGGATGCTGCAGGAGATCAACATCACCAAGGGCTTTTTCTCCGCCGCCGGTATCCATGAAAGCGAAGGCGTGACCTGCTTTCACTTTCACGAGGTTGCCGTCAAACGCGCGGCGATGGCGCGGTCGCAGCGGAGGTTTCTGGTCTCCGATGCATCCAAATGGGGAAGGCTGCGTCCTGCGACCTTCGCCCAGCTCGATGAATTCGAGACCTGGATCGGCCAGCCCGAGGCCGGGTGAAGGGCACCGTGCCATCACGACGCCCCACGCCCGCACTCAGTCGCGCAGCACCGTGAGCCGCTCCGGCTCCCAGCTGATCCATAGCTGATCATTGGCGATTTCGGCAGCATTGCCGGCGTCCATATAGGCGCGGATGATGCTGTCTTCGCGCTCGCCGACGCGGATGTCCAGCGAGGTGCGGCTGCCTTTGAAGAGCTTGCTGACCACCTTGCCTTCGACGGCATTCTGATTTGCCGGCTTCTTGTTGTGGCAGGTCACGTTTTCCAGCCTCAGCGAGGCGGTAACGTTATCGCCCGCGGCGGGCCGGTGACCATGGCCCGAACCGCGGATGGAAAGGCCATTCCAGTCGAGAACGACAGCGTTCTCCTCCACGCCGCGCACGGTGCCGTTGATCAGGTTCGTCTCGCCGATGAACTCGGCCACGAAACGGCTCTCGGGACGGAAGTAGAGGTCTTCAGGCGTGCCGGACTGCTCGACGCGGCCGGCATTCATGACCACGATGCGATCGGACATGGTGAGCGCTTCTTCCTGGTCGTGGGTGACGAAGAAGAAGGTCTTGCCGGTGCGCTTCTGGATGTCTTTCAGTTCGATCTGCACCTGACCGCGCAGCTTGGCATCGAGCGCGCCGAGTGGCTCGTCCAAGAGCAGGAGTTTCGGGTCGGGAGCAAGCGCGCGGGCAAGCGCGACGCGCTGGCGCTGGCCGCCGGAGAGCTGGTCCGGCGTGCGGTCGCGGAAGCCGGAAAGCTGCAGGAAGTCGAGCAGCTCCGCCATGCGGCGTTCGATCTCTGGGCGCGATTTGCCCTTGAGTTCGAGCCCGAAGGAGACGTTCTGGCCCACGGTCATGTGCGGGAAGAGCGCATAGTCCTGAAACACCATGTTGACGTCGCGCCGGTTGGGGGGCTGGCTTGTCACATCGACGCCATCGAGCACGATCCGGCCCTCGGAGGGGTTTTCGAAGCCCCCCAGCATGCGCAGGGTCGTCGACTTGCCGCAGCCGGAGGGGCCGAGGAAGGTCACGAATTCGCCGGCCATGATTTTCATGTCCAGTTGATCCACCGCGACGACATTGCCGAAGCGCTTGGTGACGTTGTCGATATGGACGATGGTGTCCTTTTCGCCGGTCATGGTCAGGAACCTTTGTTCAGGCGCCGCATGGAACGCTCGGCCCACAGGCCGAGGATCGCGGTCATGATGAGAACGATGGTGGAAATGGCGTTGATCTCGGGCGACATGCCCGAACGCAGTTTGGCGAAGATCAGCACCGGAAGCGTCGGCTGGTAGCCGCCGAGGAAGAAGGCGCGCACGAAATCGTCAAAGGACAGGAGCATGCAGAAGATGCCGGCTCCGATCAGCGCGGGCTTCAGATAGGGCAGCGTGACGCGGAAGAAGGCGACAATGCTGTCGGCTCCGAGATCGCGCGCGGCCTCGATATGGCTTTTCGGCTGGGTCGAAAGGCGTGCCATCACCACCAGAGCGACAAAGGGCACATTGTGCACCGTGTGGCCGAGAATGATGGCGAACATGCCCGGCTCGATGTCGATCAGGCGGGCGAAGATGCGCAGCGCGATGGCCGAGATGATGCCGGGGATGACCGCCGGCAGGCAGGCGAGCGCAAAGATGATCGCCTTGCCCCGGAACTGGTTGGGGCCAAGGAACACGGCCACCCAGGTGCCGATGATCAAGGACAGGATCGTGGTCGCAATGGCGATGGTCATCGAATAGCCGAAGACCGACAGGACCTGCGTGTCCTGTATGACGGCGGCGTACCAGTCGAGTGTCCAGGAGCGGATCGGGAAACCGATGAACTTCGAATCCTTGAAGCCCATTGTCACCATGAGCGCCAGCGGCACGAAGAGATAGACGATGAAGGCCCAGTAGATGACCGACATCAGAATGCGTGTGTTGCGGGTCATCGCATCATCCCCTTTCCGTCACGGCCCATCAGCTTGAGGAAGAGGCCGGTCACGCCGAGCGTTGCGATCAGCATGATCGAGGAGAAGGCCGCGCCCATGGGCCATTGATCGCCCGCGACGTGGAAGAAACCGGCAATGGTTTCCGCAAAGACGGTCGAGCGTGGCCCGCCGAGCAGCACCGGTGTCGCGTAATAGCCGGTCGAAATCAGGAAGACGAGGGTGCAGCCTGACGCGATGCCTTCCCTGGAAAGCGGCAGCGTGATGCGGCGGAAGCGCGTCCACGCACCGGCACCGAGATCGGCTGCGGCTTCGAGATAATTGTCTGGCAGCTTTTCCAGTGCCGAGTAGAGCGGCAGAAGCATGTAAAGCGCGGTCAGGTAGATGATGCCGACGCCGAGCGAGAAGCCCGTATACATGAACGGTATGGGGCGATCGATGAGACCGAGCGACTTGAGCGCCAGATTGACCGCGCCGTTGTTGCCGAGCAGGATCATGATCGCGTAGGTGCGCACGATCTCGCCCACCCAGAACGGGATGAGCAGGAGCAGCAGGAACAGAAGCTGGTTCTTGCGGCTTACATGCTTGGCCAGAAAATAGGCCACCGGATAGGTGATGAGCAGCGTGATCGCGGTGAAGATGAACGAGAAGGCAAGCGTGCGGAAGAACGGGATGATGAACACCCGGTCCTGAAAGAACGCTGCCCAGTTCGCGAGCGTGAACTGCGGCTCATGACCCACTTTCGGCGGATAGGAGTCCAGAAATCCGATCCAGAACATCTCGACGATGGGGCCGAGATTGGCAAAGAATATCCAGAAGAGGGGCAGGCTCGCCAGAATCCAGAACTGGCGGCGCTGCGACTTGAACAGCGTGTTGGCGACGGCCTGATAAGCGCCGTTCTGCAGCAGTGCTCCCCAAAAGGTCATCCTGCCATCCGGCGCGGTCGACTTTCGAAGGTCTGCCCTGTCGGTATCTGCGTGGGCCATTGAGACGGTTGCTCGTGTTTTTCATTGCGTGCTGTCCGGGGTTTGATGAACCCGGCGGCACGACGAAGGTTTAAGACCTGCCGGGCGGGGGCTGCCCGCCCGGCGTTTTGGCCATCAGGCGGCTTTGATCTGCTCCACGGCCGGGTCAACGAGCTTGTATTTCATGTCGTTGGCCTCGGCGCGGAAGAACTGCAGACCTGCCAGTTCCTCCTCGGTGAAGGACGATGCCTTTTTCTCGATGTCCGAGAGATACTGATCGGCGCCCTTGTAGGTGGAGATGAAGCCTGACGACTTGGTCATCTCAGCGCCCACTTCGGGGTTGGCCAGCAGCGCATCGAGAAGCGCATAGGCATTGTCGGAATTGGGAGCATTGTTGGCGACGTTCAGCGTGTAAACGAAGCCATAGGTGCCTTCCTTCGGAATGGTCATGTCGACCGGGAAGCCATCGGTGATGAGCTTGGCGATCGGGCCGTTCCAGGCGTGAGCAAGGACGATGTCCTGATTGATGAACATCTGCTGCACTTCCGCGCCTGCGTCGTAATATTTGCGCACGAGCGGCTTCTTCTCGATCAGGAAGTCGCGTGCTTCCGCAACGATCTCCGCAGCCTTCTCCGGATCGTCCATATAGGCAACCATGTTGCCGTCATAGCCTTTGTAGAGCATGACGACGGACATCATGTCCTGGATGGTGTAGGCCGTCTGGCCGCTGTACTTGTCCGAGAAGAGAACGTCCCAGCTCTTCACTTCGTCTTCGCTGACGACTTCGGTGTTGTAGGCGAGGATTTCGGCACCCGACAGGATCGGCGCGCCCCATTTGTTGCCGTCGATTGTGGCCCAGTCGCTTTCCGAATAGATCGGATTGATGTTGCCCCAGTTCTTGAGGCGATCCGTGTCGAGCGGAGCCAGCAGATCCGAAGAGATGAACTGAAGGAAACGGTGGCCGGCGACGGTGACGATGTCGGCCGTCGGGTTCGGTGCTTCGGCGGCGAGCAGGTTGAACTGCTTGCCCTGGTCGTCCACGAGGCGGATCTGGATCTCGATGCCCGTGTCCTTCTCGAACTCGGCCTTGAAATCATCGGGGATGAAGTTGGCGTAGGTCCACACATTGACGACGCCCGAGGCGCGCGCTGCGGTGGAGCGGAGATAGGCGGGGGCAGCGACAAGGGCGGCGCCGGCGGCGCTGCTCTTGATGAATTGCCTGCGGTTGGTGATGAATTTGGTCATCGTTCTAACCCTCTTTCGGTTGTTGTCTGTTCGTCGCGTTCTGCGCAGTTCTGTCGGAGCTCTTTCCGGCTCCTGTTGTTGCCCTGCTTTTTATGCGGGTACCGTTTGTGAGCGATAGCCCTCTCGGCACAGGGTCTTAAGGTCATCGAGCGCCATACTGTCCAGTGCAAGCGCGCCCAGAAGTTCGTTCTCGGCAAAGAAATCGCGTCCGTACATGGCCGAGAAAATCTCCACGCCGGATCGGTGCAGACTGGCGTCACATCCCGTCATTTCGCCCAGCTTCACCGTCATCAGCAGGCCGTAGGGCGCGTCTTCGGTCACGTAGCGGCTGTCTGCCGTTGCCGGACCCGTACCGCCGCGGCCTTCCTCATGCATTTTCTGGTTCATGGCCGAGACGGTGTCCTGCGGCACATGGAAAGACAGGTGGAAATGCTCGAAGATGGTGCGCACGGAAAGGCCAAGCGCCTCGGCGATGGCCAGCCGCTCACGGTCGAGCGCTTCGAGAAGCCGCCCCACATTGGGCGTGACGTTGAAACCCTGGCTCCAGGTTTCGCCATGCTCCATGCGGGTCATGTTGCAAAGGGCGATGCCCATATGGTTTTGCGGGTTGAGATTGCTCAGTGCAATGGCAAGCAGCCCGTCGCGCTCCACGAAACGGTCGCCGAAGAGGCGCTGGCAAAGCTCCAGACCTTCGCTCGCCCGGCTTTCAGGAACCGTGCAGAGATCGATCTTGCTGCGCACCGTGTTGACGCTGGCTTCCACGAGGCTTGGCTGGCGGCCTGTGGTGGCGGTGGTGCCCCATGCGACGATGGGGACAGTGACCCCGCGCGCGGCCAGAAGCTTTGACAGGTAGAGCGCGCCGAAGGAGGCGTGCGAGGAAATGATCACCGCCTGATCGGCGCGGATATGGGGTGCGATTGCATCGAAGACGTGTTTGTGCCCGTAGCCGGGCAGCGCGATCAGGATCACGTCTGCATCGGCCACCAGCGCCTCGGCCGACGGCGCAACGCCAGGATGGAACGTTCCCTCGACGGCACCGGTGGCGATCAGGGGTTCGCCCGCTGCCAGTCTCTTTGTGCGTTCGCCCGAGGGCGACCAGAGAACCGGGCTGTGGCCCGACTGTTCGAGAAAGGCCGCGGCACCGAAGGCGATGGCTCCGGCCCCGGCAATGCCCACACGCAGTTTGCTTTCCACTTTACTCAAAACATCAGCCCCAAAAAATTTTACTCGACCACCGGATCGCCCAGCGTGTGCATCAGCCGGTTTGCCCAGCCGAACAGCGACGCGGACAGAATGAGATCGAGAATCTCGTCGTCCTTGAGCCCGGCGTCGCGCAGCGCCTGCATGTCTTCTTCGGTCGCCTCGCTGGGCGCCCTGGACAGCTTTGCCGCAAACAGAAAGATCGCCTTCTGGCGTTCGTCAAGGTCGGCCTTCTCGCCATCGGCGAAGATGGCCTGCATCGCCTGCTCGTCCTTGGTGAGCTGGTTGTACCGGCTCGCGTGGACGGCGGCGCAATAGACGCAGCGATTGACCACCGAGGCGCCAACGGCGCTCAGTTCGCGCTCTGCCCGGCCCATGCCGCCGCGATTATACATGATTGCGTTGAAAAGCGGGGTGCGGACTTTCAGCGTCTCGACGTCATTGGCCAGCACCAGAACATAGTCGGACACCTTCGTGTTGGAAGGCGTGACCTTCAGCGCGTCGAGCTGTTCGGGCGTGGCCTCGTCCAGCTTGATGGGCTGAACACGCGGGCGCCAGCCGGGGATCTTCGTGGTGAACTCGTGGATGATCGTGCTCATGCTGTCGCCCTCATCAGCTTGAGGCCGGCGATCACGCGGATCTGATAGGCCAGGAATGCGTTCAGTTCGGAAAGCCGGACGATGTCGGCGTCGGAAATGCCGGCGCTCTTCAGTGCTTCGATGTCTTCCGGTGTCGTGTCGCGCGGATGCGTGGAAACGAGATCGGTGTAGGCGAGAAGGGCGGCCCGGCGGGCATCCCCTTCGCCGTCATGGGCCGGATCGGCCATGGCCGCGACCGCTTCGTCAGCACCAGCTTCTTCGAGCAATGCCATGTAGTGTGCAGCAAGGGCATCATCTTCATTGAGCCGGGCGACGCGCGCGGCCAGCGCTGCGCGTTCTCCATGGGAGAGGCCGCCTGGGTCACCGGGTTTCAGGGCGGCATCATGGGTTGCCTGCGTCATGGCCATGATGTCGGCGCGGCCTTCGAGCGCTTCGCGGACGGAGCCGCTTGCGCCGATCCCGGCCTGTGTGATGACGATGTCGTTGGGCGAAAGTTCGCTCATGACGGTGTTCAGCCTCCAGTCTGATAGGTCGGTTCGCGCTCGCCCCTGGCTGCGCAGTCTTCAAGCTCGGTTTCGGTCCATTCGTCGCCGAGCAGTTCGGGCTTTTCGTAGTCGAGCATCGCCCGCCAGTGGGTCTCGACGTCTTCGCCGTAAAGCGTTGCGGCGATGGAATAGGCGAGCCAGCGGGCACCGTCGCTGATGCCGGGAATGTCGCCGGAAACCTTACCGAGGCTCGCGGAAGCACCGTAGTTGAAACAGTAGATGCTGGAGAGCCACGGGGCGGCACCGGGCGTGCGCTCGCGGAAAGAGAAGTCGGCGTTCAGGTAGGGGAAGTTGGCCAGTTCGCGGCTTTCCTCGCCGGCCGGCGGCGTGTAGCGGTCGCGCCAAAGCAGGATCTCGCCAGCGGCGTCTCCGAGCTCGGCGCGGGCCAGGGGATCGACGGTGAAACCGGTGCCGAGGATGAGGTAGTCGGTGCGAACGGTCTTGCCGGCGGTGGTTTCGATGACCACCTCGTCGCCGTCGTTCCAGACGCGGGCTATGCCCTGCCCGAAATGGAAGAAGGCATTCTCATGCCGGCTGACGCGCATGGTCGAACCGCGCGGCGAAGGCGTCTGCGTGGCGAAGGAGTACTGCATGAAGCGCCAGCGCCATTCGTCCGGCAGTGCCGCATAGCCCGATGTGAAGCCAAAGGAGCCGATGCCCATCATCTTGTTGATTGTGGGCATTTCGCGGCGGCGGATGAGGTGGCGCACTTCCCTTGCGCCGGCTTCCAGCGCTTCGGCCGAATTGTCGACCGCCGAGGCACCGACGCCGATTACGACGACGCGCTTGCCCTTGAGCGAAGGGAAATCGATGTCTTCGGAGGAGTGGGCCCAGAGATGTTTCGGCAGACCGGAAACGAAATCGGGAATGTTGGGGTGGCCGGTGCCGTCGCGGCCCGTTGCCATGACGAATTTGCGGGTGAGGACGGAGCTTTCCTTTGCGCCCGCGCCGCGCAGCTCCAGCCGCAGGAATTCACCCTCCGGCGTGACACTGGTCACCTCCACCTCGTTCTCGACGGGGAGATCGAGAACGTTGCGGTACCAGATGAGATACTCCATCCACATGGGGCGGGGGATCTTGTCGAGCCGTTCCCAGGCCGCGGCGCCATGCTGCGCCTCGTACCACGCGCGGAAGGTCAGCGCCCCCATGCCATAGGCCGGGCCGGGCAGTGTCTTGGGCGAGCGAAGGGTTTCCATGCGGGCATAGGTCAGCCACGGACCTTCGAGCCCTTCAGGGTTTCGGTCGAAAATGCGCATGTTGCGGATGCCGCTGGTGCGAAGCGCGAAGCTTGCAACGAGGCCGCACATGCCGCCGCCGATGACCACCACATCGTGAATCTTTTCGCCCCTGCCGCTCTGCTTCTCGGGCACCCAGTTGGGCGATGGAAGGTTGAGGCAATCGAGATCGAAGCGGATGCGCTTTGCCAGGGCATCCAGACTGTTCGCGGCTCCGGGCGTGGTGTGGGGCTGACTGGTCATTCTGATCCTCGGTGGGGGACCGGACTGTCTGAAGCATGCCGGTCTATGGTCTGCGCACTGCGTGCGGGGTCGAGTATCTGCAGGTCGGGAATGAGACGGAGCGCTTCGGCTTCGACGGCTTCGATCATCTGGGTGACGAGAGGGCGAAGGGGGCGTGATGACGCGGTGACGGCGCCCCAGTAAAACGGGACGGCAACATCGATCGGCCGTATCACCACGCCGGGCAGTTGGACACCGTATGCGCTGACCGGGTCGATGATGGAAACGACGCCGGTTTTCTGCACAAGACGGAGTGCGGAATAGGACACATTGGTGCGGATCAGCGGACCCGGTGTGACGCCGCGGGCTTCCATCGTCTGCGAAACCTGTCGCTGGAAGCGGCCCGGATCGAGCATGGTCACGAACCTGCGACCAGCAAAGGCCGAAAGCGGCACCACGTCATGGTCGGCTAGCGGGTCGCCTTCGGGCAGGGCGGCAACGTCGTTGGCGCAATAAAGGCGCACGACCTCCAGACCGGGCACATCCAGCGGCATGCTGGAAAAGCCAAGCTCTGCACCGCCGGAGCCCACTTCCTGGGCAACCCGGTTGGGCAGATATTGTGCGATCTGGATTTCAGGCGGCAGTTTTTCGACGGCGAACCGGGAAAGCGCGGCGGGGATGACGCCGGTTGCGATGGCGGATGTCGCCGCCACCTGAAGCGTGCGGCCCCGGCCGGTGGCAATGGCACGCGCGCGGGCTGCCAGTCCCGTCAGCGAATTCAGGACACGGCGGGCTTCTTCTTCGAAGGCGATGCCCTCATCGGACAGCATGACCCGCCTGCCGGCGCGCTGGAGAAGCGAAAAGCCGAGTTTTGCCTCAAGTTCCTGGATGGTGCGGGTGACGGAGGGCTGAGAACGTTCCAGCAGCACCGCCGCTTTGGTGATGCTTCCTGTTTCGGCAACAGCCAGAAAAGTCTGAAGGTCCCGCGTCTCCATCCTTTATATGCTATATGAATGATTTCAAATAATCTATCCAAAATTGACATATATCAATGCGCACCCGAAAAATGCCGGCGCGCAGAGTGGCGGAGCCCTTCGTCCCCCGGCTTCAGATGAAGCCGAGGCCATTGATGAGGATCAGCAGGATCGCCACGGGCGCGACATAACGGATAATGAACCGCCACGCTCCGACCAGAGCGGGGGCCAGAGTGGAGCCGTCGACAAACTCTTCTTCGCCCCTGTGCTTCAGAACCCACCCCAGGAACAGGGCGACCAGCAGCCCGCCGAGCGGCAGCGTGATGTTGTTGGTGAGATAGTCCAGCGCATCGAAGAGCACTTTGCCACCGATGGTGAAACCGGACATCACGCCGAGGCTGAGAGAGGCGGGCACGGCAAGTGCAAAGGTGGCAATGCCGGCTGTGACGGCCACTTTCTTCCGGTTCGCGCTGCCTTCGTCCATGAAATAGGCGATGACCACCTCCAAAAGGGCGACCGCGCTTGTCAGCGCGGCGATGGCCAGCAGAAAGAAGAAAAGGGCGGCGAAAAGAAAGCCGAACGGCATCTGCGCGAAGATCGAGGGCAGGGTGATGAAGGTGAGGCCCGGCCCGGCGGTCGGGGCGGCACCGAAGGCAAAGACCGCCGGCAGGATTACCAGCCCCGACAGCACGGCGACGAGTGCGTCCAGAACCGTAACGGCGAGGGCCGAACCGGCAATGTCGTCATGGCGCTGCATGTAGGAGCCATAGGTGATCATCGCGCCCATGCCGAGCGAGAGGGAGAAGAAGGCCTGCCCAAGGGCAGCCAGCAGGGTCTCCCACGTCACTTTCGAGAAATCGGGCTCCAGAAAGAACGCGATGCCTTCGACGGCACCGTCCAGGGTGACCGAGCGCGCGACCAGAACCAGGAGAATGACGAACAGCGCCGGCATGAGGATGCGCGCCGCACGCTCGATGCCGCTGGCGACACCGCCAAGCGCGACAAAGACGGTGAGCCCGATGAAAAGTGCGGTGTATAAGACCGGCTCGAGCGGATCGGTGATGAAGGCATCGAACACGCCGCCGATGTCTTCCGGATTTGCCGTCAGCACCGAGCCGGTGATCGACTTGATCATGTAGGCGACGGTCCATCCGGCGATCACGCAGTAGAACGACAGGATCACGAACGCGGTGAGAATGCTCATATACCCGACAATCGGCCAGGCGCCGCCGGCGAGTTTTCTGAACGCGCCTGCGGGATCGAGCTGCGTTGAGCGGCCGATGATCAGCTCCGCGACAAGAACCGAGACGCCAATCGAAAAGACGATGCCGAGATAGATCAGGAGAAACGCCCCGCCGCCGTTCTCCCCCGTGACATAGGGAAAGCGCCAGACATTGCCCAGGCCGACAGCCGAGCCGGCGGCAGCCAGAATGAACCCCATTCTCGAGGTCCAGTGTTCGCGAGTTCGATTCATGATTTCAAAATCTGCTATCTGGAGGAAACGTGTTTGCCTGAACGGAAATGACTCCGGTTTTCGTTCAGCCCGGCCAGTTCGGGAGCCTCAAGGGCGCCTTTTGGGGGTGCATTCTGTGCCGCCGACCGAAGCCGGCGCGATGCGGTCCGGTGGCGTGTAGGATCATTCACGCCGAACTGCAAAATCAATTTGGTCATCGCGTGGCAACATTTGATGATCCGAAAATGGACGGTTCTGCTTCATGCGCTTTCTGCCATCGCTGCCGCATTTGCGCTGCACACCGAAAACCTGTCGATGGGGCAGTGTTGCGGAAGCTCTTTCGTTGAAAGAGCGGGCGGGGTTCATCAAGGTGGAGACATGATTCGATCTGCGCCACAACGAGCCAGAGGGCGTAACGGTCCACCATGTGGCAGCGCGATGTGCGCAGGATGTTTCCTTTGTCTGGCATCGGACGCCCGACAAGAAACAGTCGCTGCCGATACGGAATCTGAGAGATGAGCCCGCAAGCCAGCCGGCATAAGAATGACGTGGACGCGGACAATCCCCTGTTCGATCGGGAACTGGAGCATCTGCCGCCGGCCCTGCGCTGGCGCGAATGGATGGCGCGTGTGGAAGCGGTGATCTTCGCGGCGTCAGAGCCGGTCAGCCGCGAGACACTGGTTCGGGTTGTGGGACGCGACTGCAATCTCGATCTGATCGTCGATGACATTCGCGCAGAACTTGCAGACCGGCCTTATGAACTGGTGCGTGTGGCGGGTGGCTGGCAGCACAGGACCCGTCCGTCACTTGCCGAGGCGATACGAACGGCATTCGGCATTGTCGACGCCGGGGAAAGTCTGAGCGATGCCGAGGCGCTGGTGCTGATGACCATTGGCTATTTTCAGCCGATCACGCGCGCCGAGCTGTCGAGGTTTTTTGCCCGCGAGATCTCGCGCGATGTGATCGGCAAGCTGCGCCGTTCCGGGTTCATCACCTCCGGTCCGCGCAGCCCGCAGCCGGGCGCGCCCTATACCTATGTGACGACATCGGCCTTTCTTGCCCATTTCGGGTTCGAGACGCTTCGAGATCTTCCTGATTTCGAGAAGCTGGAGGATGCCGGCCTCCTCAACAAGGAGCGGCTTCTTGAAGATATTCCAGGCGCCATCGAGCGCTGGTAGATTCGCATTAATTTATTGAAATATAATAATTTTTGCGAATGCACTCCGAGTGCGCCCGCTGTTGGCCGGGTGACGTAACTCCACACGCCGAGCACCAATCCGACGTGAGAGCGATTGACTGAGATGCCAAACGGTGTAATAAGTTCGGTAACAGAACGAACTAAAAGAAATGGCTGTGAACGAAGCTCCGCGCATCTCCCGTCAATTCTCTCTCTGCATGGTCATGGAGGCGATCGTTCATTGCGGTCCGATCTCCCGCGCAAGCATTGCCAAGCAGACAGGTCTTTCCAAGCAGACGATCTCCGAGATCGCCCGTCAGCTCGAGGAGGACGGTTGGATCCGGGAGACCGGGCGCACCCAGGGGCATGTGGGGCGAAGCGCCGTCACCTACGAGATCGTCCCGGACGCAGCCTGCATCGCCACCGTCGATCTTGGTGGTACCAAGGTGCGCGCGGCGATTGCCGATCTTTCCTGTCAGGTCCTGGCGGAAGTGACCGAACCGACGGATGCGCGGGGCGGTGTTCATGTGATCAGCCAGATTGCCCGTCTTTGCCGCGAGGCTGCGGCGCACAACAATATCCCCTATGAAAGACTCCGCATGGCCGTTGTCGGTGTGCCTGGCGTGCCGGATCAGGAGCGCGGGCGCATTGTGATGTCACCCAATGTGACGGGTTTCGAGACGCTCGATGTGCGTGCGGCGCTCGCCGCCGAACTCGGGGTCGAGATCGTTCTGGAGAATGACGTCAACCTTGCTGCCATCGGGGAGCACTGGATTGGCAGTGTCGCCGGTGTGGACGATCTGGCCTACATCGCCATCGGTACCGGTATCGGCGCGGGGCTGATGGTCGGCGGTGACCTGGTGCGCGGCTTCGGCAACGCGGCAGGTGAGCTTGGCTTTCTGCCGTTTGGTACCGATCCGTTTGAAGCGGAATCGCTGAAGGTGGGTGCGCTGGAGCGGGTGACGGGAACCGTGGGCATCCGCCGGCGATATCGGGAGCTGTCCGGCCGTGAACTCGACGTTCCTGGAATTTTCGATGCGCTTGGGACGGGTGACGTCCACGCGCGCCAGGTTCTTGACGAAACGGCGCGCTATGTGGCGCGCGCCGTCGCCGCGATCTGCGCCATCACCAATCCCGGCAAGGTCGTGCTCGGAGGGTCCATAGGCAGCCGCAGAGAACTGGTCGAGCGTGTGCGCGACCTGCTGCCGCTCTGCTTTCCGTCTCCGGTGGAGCTCGATGTTTCCGAGCTGGGGTCGCGCGTTGCGATTGTCGGTGGCGCGGCCGTGGGGCTCACACATCTTCATTCAACGCTTTTCGCAGGCGGTGTGCCGGGAGCCGAGATCAGCCTGCCTCCGGCGAAGGTGGTCAAGCTGGTGGAGGCGGTGCAATGACGGGCGACAGGAGCGTGCAGGACAGGCTGAAGAGCGCTTTCGATGCCGATTCCGCGCTGGACCTTCTCAAGGGCGCGATAGCGCGGGAGAGCGTGACAGGCAACGAGGCCAACTTCGTTTCCTTCCTTGAAACGCAGATGCGGAAACTCGGGCTCTCGCCGCAGAGTGCCGAATTCCTGCCGGGCCGTCCCAATGTCTGGGGCGAGCGCAAAGGGGCGGGCGGTGGTCCGCGGCTCCTCTTCATCGGGCATACCGATACGGTCCATGTGCGCGGCTGGGCCGAGCACTGGAAGGGCACCGAACGCGAAGACCCGTTTTCCGGCGCTGTCATAGACGGTGAAATCTGGGGGCGGGGCTCAGGCGATCTCAAGGCCGGCATCTCAGCCTCGCTTTGCGCGCTCGATCTGCTGGATCGAGCGGGACTGGCACTCAAGGGTGACGTCTCCTTTGCGTTCGTCGGTGACGAGGAGAGCGGGGAACCCGGAACGGGTGTAAGTGCCGGCATCAAGGACCTGGCGCAGCGCTTCGAACGCGGCGAGATCGCAAAGCCGGATTTCGCGGTTTATGTCGAGCCGACGAAGCTCTCCGTTTTTCCGGCCCAGATGGGTTTTTTCATTGCGGATGTCACGGTGACCGGAAAGTCGGCCTATTTCGGTGTTCCCGAAGAGGGCGTCGACGCACTCAGGGCCATGCATGGTGTTCTCGATGCGATCTGGCGCCATTCGGACGCGATTGCCGGAAGGGCCAGCCACCCGCTTGTGGGGCGGGCCTTTGCCCTTGTGACCGGCATCGATGGCGGCGGCTACATAGCCGTGCCCGGTGAGTGCCGGATTTCGCTTATTCGCAAGCTTTTGCCCGGCGAGGCGCTGGACGATGCGGTCGCCGAGCTCGAGGGCGTGGTCAATGAAGCCGTCGCCGGCACGGGCACGACCGTATCGATGGACTATCCGGCGGGGCGCGATCATCGCCATGGCGGATCGCCTGCCGAAGTCGATCCCGAACGCCCGGACATTCAGGCCCTGGCGGCAGCAATGCATGAAGCGCTGCCGGGCCGGGGCGCGTTGAGCGGGGCTCCCTACTGGTCGGAAGCGCCTTTCCTGATCGACCGGGTCGGTTGCCCGACCGTCTATTGCGCGCCGGGCGATATCTCCAACTGCCACACATTCGAAGAGCGCGTGAGCGTGGAGGAATATTTCGCGGGCATTGTCGGCTTCGCGAGCTTTATCGCCGGCTATTGCGGCATCGAAAACGCATAAGCGCCCGCAAGGGGCAAAGAGAAGGGGAAGAGGAGAAAATCATGTCGATAGTCAATCTGTTGCGCGCGGCATCGCTTTCCGCGCTTTTCATCACGGGTGGCGCTTATGCGCAGACCGTTGGTCCGCAGGGCGAGACCGCTACGCCCACAGCCGAAATTTCGGTTCCCGACGACAAGGTCGAAGGGCTGAAGGCAGGCGGCCACCGCGCAGCCCTTTTGTGGCACGACCAGTCGGATTTCGTGAACGCGGTGACGGCCGGCGCAAGCGACGAGTTCGCGCGACTTGGCATTGAAGTTGTGGCAACCACCAGCGCCGGTTTCGACGCCGCCAAGCAGCGCAGCGACATCGAAACGGCCATGGCCAAGAAGCCGGACATCATTCTTTCGCTGCCGCTCGACCCGGTGACATCGGCTGCGGCCTTCGAGGAAGCGAAGGCGCAGGGTGTGAAGCTTGTTTTCCTCTCCAACCTGCCGAAAGACTACAAGCACGGCGCCGACTATGCGGCGATTGTCACCGACGATCTGTTCCAGATGGGTAAGCAGGCCGCCGATGCGCTGGCAAAGGCCATGGGCGGCAAGGGCACGGTGGGCTGGGTCTATCACGATGCCGATTATTACGTGACCAACCAGCGTGACAACGCCTTCAAGACCACCATCGAAAACGATTATCCGGAGATGAAGATCGTTGCCGAACAGGGCATCAGCGATCCCGCGCGGGCGGAAGAGATCGCCAATGCGATGCTTCTGAAGAACCCGGATATCGGCGGCATCTTCGTTACCTGGGCGGGTCCTGCCGAAGGTGTTCTGGCAGCCCTGCGCGCCAATGGCAACAAGACCACCAAGGTGGTGACGCTCGATCTGAGCGAGCCGGTGGCGCTTGACATGGTGCGTGGTGGCAATGTGGCCGCCATCGTCGCCGATGAAGCCTACGAGCTTGGCCGCGCCATGGCGGCGACCGGCGCACTGGCTCTGATCGGTGAAGAGACGCCGCCTTTCATCGTTGCGCCGGCTGTGACCGCCACCGCCGACAATGTGGGCGAAGCCTGGCAACAGTCGCTGCATGTGGATGCGCCGAAAAGCGTGATGCAGGCCGGGAAATAATGCCTGCGCGGCGGCCGCCGGGCGCGGCCGCCAAACGGGGAAACGGGAGGAAATGACATGAAACTCAAAGCTCTTATTGCAGCGGTTCCGCTTCTGGCAGTGACAACCGCGATGGCCTTTGCCGAACAGCCTGCGACGGTCGGGCCGAACGGCGAGGCGCCAACGCCGGCGGCTTCGCTCACCCTCAGCGATGCGGATATCGAGACCATAAAGTCCGGCGGCCACACCGCCGCGCTCGTCTGGCACGAACTCTACGACTGGTCGAACGCCGTGGCGCAGGGTGCGAAGGACGAATTCGCCCGCCTTGGCATCGAAGTGGTCGCGGAAACCGATGCGGGTTTCGACACCGCGCGCCAGAAGGCCGATGTGGAAACGGTGATGGCACGCAATCCCTCCATCATCGTATCGCTGCCCATCGATCCGCCGACGGCCAAGTCCGTCTATGGCGTTGCCAGGGATGCGGGCGTCGAGCTCGTCTTCATCGACAATGCGGTGCAGGGCTTCACCCATGGCGAGGATTACACGACCGTGGTTTCGGCCGATCTCTTTCAGATCGGCAACAAGGCGGCTGTGGCGCTGGCCGAGGCCATCGGCGGCAAGGGCAAGGTGGGCTATATGTTCCACGATGCCGATTTTCCCGTCACCAACCAGCGCGACGGTGCGTTCAAGTGGACCATCGAGAACGCGTATCCGGAAATCGAGATCGTGATCGAATCCGGCATGACCGACCCGGCCAATGCCGAGGACATTGCAAGCGCCATGCTCTCGCGCAATCCCGATCTCGACGGCATCTACACACCATGGGCCGAGCCGGCTCTGGGCGTGCTCTCCGTTCTCCGTCAGCAGTCCAACGACCGGACCAAGGTGGTGACGATCGATCTGAACGAGCCTGCCGCGCTCGACATGCTCAAGGGTGGCAACATCGCCGCGATCATCGCCGACGAGGCCTATCAGATCGGCGTTACGGCGGCGCGGGCGGCGGCAGCGGGCCTGCTTGACAGGCCGGTGGAGCCTTTCCTCGTCGTCGATGCGCTGAGTGTCGGCTCCGACAATGTTGTCGATGGCTGGATGCAGTCGATGAACCGGCAGCCGCCGGAAAGCGTCAGGGCCGCGGCCCAGTAACAACTCCGGCAGGCCGTGGCCGGATCCCGAATCTACGGCCTGCCAACCCGTTCAGTTCTTTCAGAGACGTCACATGTTCAAGCGCACATCCGCGATAGCCAGAAAGTTCGATCTGCAGGGCAGCGTCATCTATCTGGGCTTCATCGCGATCTTTCTCTTCTTCGCCATCACGCTCGCGGATGACGGCTTCCTGACCACCAGGAACCTTTCGAACATCGTGCTCCAGACCGCGCCGGCGACGATCATGGCCATCGGCCTCGTCTTCGTTCTCTCGGCGGGCGAGATCGATCTTTCCTTCGGCTCCATCGTTGCCGTTGCAGCCCTCGCGGCCGCCGTGGTGATGCAGGAGCATTCCATGCTGTTCGGCATTCTTGCCGGGCTTGGCGCGGGGCTGGCCATTGGCTGGATCAACGGGATGATGGTCGCTTATCTGCGCCTGCCATCCTTTCTTGTGACACTGGCCACGATGGGGCTGTTTGCCGGTGTGGCGCGCTCCATGACGGATTTGCGTTCCATTCCGGTTCTGAGCGACACGTTCACCGGCTTCTTCGGTTCGGGCTCGCTTTTCGGCATCCCCTCGCTTGTGCTGTGGACGCTCGCCGCCGTGATCGTCGGCCATCTGGTCTACCGCGAGAGCCGGTTCGGCGCGCATGTGATCGCGACCGGTGACAATGCGCGCGCCGCGCAGGTTTCCGGCATCAAGGTTCCGCGCATCCGTCTTGCGGTGCTGATGATAAGCGGCGGCTGTGCCGGGCTTGCCGGGCTGCTTTATGCCGGGCGGCTGCAGGCGGCAAAATACACACTTGGCGAAAGCGACCTGATGACCGTGATCGCGGCCGTGATCGTCGGCGGCACGGCGCTGAACGGCGGCAAGGGCTCCGTGATCGGCGCGCTCGTCGGTTCGCTTCTCATGGGCATGTTGAACAACGGGCTGATCCTGATGGGGCTCTCGGTCTCCGATCAGATGATCGTGCGCGGGCTCATCATCCTTCTCGCCGTTGCCATTTCCCTGCGCGACACCACACGCGCCTGATCCGAATTCTGGAGAAGTCTGATGTTTCTCGATGTTCTTAGACGCCGCAATCCCGCATTCATCGAAGCGGCAATCCGTCTGCATCAGGAGGGCAGGGTGCCAGCCAATGCCTATCTGCTCGACCTGGATGCGGTGGAGGAAAATGCCAGGCATTTCCGCGCTGCAGCCGAGAGACATGGCCTGAAAGTGTTCGCCATGACCAAGCAGGTGGGGCGGAACAGCGGATTCTGCCAGGCGGTCATGCGCGGCGGTATCGACCGTTCCGTGGCCGTCGACATGGCCTGTGCGGTGGCCTGCGACCGGGCCGGCTTAAAGACCGGGCATCTCGGCCATCTGGTGCAGGTGCCGCGCCATGAAGCGCCGATGGCCGCATCGCGTCTGGCGCCCGATTTCTGGACCGTTTTCAGCAGGGAGAAGGCGCAGGAGGCCGCCCATGCGGCAAGGCTTGCCGGGCGCACCCAGTCCCTCCTCGCGCGGATCCACACTGAGAAAGACACGTTCTATCGCGGGCATGAGGGCGGCTTCCCTGCGGAGGACATTGCCGATGTGGCGGCGATGATCGATGCGCTCGACGGCGCGCGGTTCGCGGGTCTCACCACATTCCCGGCGCTGCTTTACGATCAGGAAAAGAAGAAGGTTCTGCCCACGCACAACCTCTCGACGCTCGCGCGCGCTGCCGAAGCGCTGGCGAAGGCCGGCCGCGGGGATGTGGAAGTGAATGCGCCGGGCACCACCTCATCAATCGTGCTCGACACGCTGGCCGAGGCGGGCGCAACGCAGTGTGAGCCGGGCAACGGCCTGCACGGCACGACGCCCCTTCATGCAATCGAGGACCTGCCGGAGCGTCCCGCTGTGCTCTACCTCTCGGAGGTTTCGCATCTTCACCAGCAGCGCGCCTACTGTTTCGGCGGCGGCCTTTATATCGATCCGGTCTTTCCGGATTACGATGTTCAGGCAATCGTGTCCGACACGCCGACGGCTTCGGCGCGGGCGATGGCCAGCGTGGAAATCCCGCCACCCTCGGCGATCGACTATTACGGCATGATCGACACGACGGGCGCGGTTAAGCCCAAGGCGGGTGACAGTGTCGTCTTCGGTTTCCGGGGGCAGGCCTTCGTCACTCGCGCCTTCACGGTGGGTGTTTCCGGTGTTTCCAGCGGCGATCCCAAAGTGGTCACCATCGAGAATCCGTTCGGGGTGGCGCAAGACTGGCCGGAATTGAGGTAAGCTATGTCAGCGAAATCAGAAGCCGGGAATGGTCCCGTTCTCGAACTGAAGAACATTCACAAGGCGTTTGGCGGGGTTGTCGCCATTCAGGATTTCTCGCTCGACCTGAAGGCCGGCGAGATCGTTGCGCTGGTCGGCGACAATGGCGCCGGCAAGTCGACGCTGATCAAGATCATCTCCGGCGTGCATGCTCCGACCTCGGGCACCATCCGGCTCGATGGCGAGGCGGTCAGCTTCTCCGACGCCAGCATGGCGCGCTCCAGCGGCATTGAGGTGGTCTATCAGGATCTGGCGCTGGCCGACCTTCAGCCCGTCTATATGAACCTCTTTCTCGGCCGCGAGAAAGTGCGAAAGCCTTTCGGCATGCTCGACCGCCGCGCGATGATGCAGGAAACACAGGCGCTTGTCGACGAACTGGATGTCCGGATTCCTTCGGCCAGTGCGATGATCCGCGATCTTTCGGGCGGGCAGCGGCAGGGTGTCGCCATTGCGCGGGCGACGCACTGGGCCACCAAGCTGATCCTTCTCGACGAGCCTACCGCTGCGCTCGGTGTCGCCGAAACGGCCAAGGTCGAGGAAATCGTCCAGTCACTCAAGGCCCGCAACCTGGCGATCCTCATCATCAGCCACAGCCTTGACCAGGTTTTCCGCCTCTCGGACAGGATCTGCGTCTTGCGGCGCGGCAACCAGATCGGTGTGCGTGAAACCGCGAAAACAGACAAGAACGAGATCGTATCCATGATCACCGGTCTCGCCTGAAGCAATTCGCTGCCGGGTGCCCGCACCCGGGCGCGGCAGGCATTTTCTTTTCCATTCATGACCTGATGCCATTGAGACGGCGCGATGCGTGAAGCACCGCGCCGTCATCCGATTGTTCTGCCGTTTCGCGATGCATACGTTATCGAAGCGATGTCGGATTTGAGAAACTTCCTGATGTTCCTTGTTTTGCAGGTTGCGCTCCATTCGGATTGCAGACACTATGCATTAATGAATACATTAAGGAGGGAGGAGCCTTAATGGCCACAGTGAAGTTTCGCGATGTCCGCAAGGCGTTCGGGCAAGTGGAGGTTCTCCATGGCGTCTCGGTGGATATCGAGGAGGGACAGTTCGTCGTTCTGGTCGGGCCGTCCGGCTGTGGGAAGTCGACCCTGCTGCGCATGTTGGCAGGCCTCGAGCACATCACATCGGGAGACATCGTGATCGGCGACCGGGTGGTGAATGCGCTTCCGCCCAAGGAACGGGACATCGCCATGGTGTTCCAGAACTATGCGCTTTATCCGCACATTACCGTGGCCGAGAACATGGGGTTCTCGCTCATGCTCAAGGGCGCGTCCAAGTCGGATATCGAGGCGAAGGTTCGGCCAGCGGCGGAAATTCTCGGGCTGACACATCTGCTCGACCGCTATCCGCGCCAGCTTTCCGGCGGTCAGCGCCAGCGTGTTGCCATGGGGCGGGCGATCGTGCGCAATCCGCAGGTGTTTCTCTTTGACGAGCCGCTCTCGAATCTGGATGCCAAGCTGCGCGTTTCCATGCGCTCTGAAATCAAGAACCTGCACCAGCGGCTCAAGACCACGACAGTCTATGTGACCCATGACCAGATCGAGGCGATGACCATGGCCGACAAGATTGTCGTCATGCATGACGGCATTGTCGAGCAGGTCGGCGAACCGCTGGAGCTCTATGACCGGCCCGCCAATCTTTTCGTGGCGGGCTTCATCGGATCGCCGGCCATGAACATGACACCGGGCGCGCTGGCTGACGGTGAACCCGGCATGTTCGTCACAGGAGAGGGTCAACGCATTGCGGTGGCCAATGCCGGAGCGGCAAGACCCGGCCAGAAACTGATCTGCGGTATCCGTCCCGAAGCGATCCACCTGCGCGGCGATGTGGCCCTGCGTGTGAAGGTGGTGGAGCCGACGGGGTCTGAAACCCATGTCGTCGCCGAGCTCGACGGCAATGAGATGACCTGCGTTTTCCGCGAGCGCATCAAGGCCGGACCGGGGGATGAACTGAAGGTCTCCATCGATCCGGCGGCAATCCATCTTTTCGATGCGGAGGGAGGGCAGAGGCTCTCGGCATGATCGGATTGGTGTCGCCGGGGAGGGCGGCGCCAGGACAGGGCGCCCCGGTGCCCGGCGTTAATGCGGCAGTCAATCGCTTTGCGGCATCGGGAGGATGCCCGCAGATTTGAGGAGGAGACGTGCAATGACGATCAATCGCAGGAGATTTCTTTCAGGCACGGCGGGTCTTGCCGCCGGTGGTCTGCTGGCGGGAACGCTGGGAACACGGCATGCGCTGGCGCAGGCAACGGCATCGATGTTCACCCCTGAAGAAGGCGCCACGCTGCGCCTTTTGCGCTGGGTGCCTTTCGTGACAGGCGAAGAGGAGGCCTGGAACGCCAACACCGCCGCTTTCACAGAAGCGACGGGCGTGGAGGTGCGGATCGACCAGGAAAGCTGGGAGGATGTGCGCCCGAAAGCGGCAGTGGCGGCCAATGTCGGATCTGGCCCGGACATGGTGATGAGCTGGTTCGACGATCCATTCCAGTATCCCGACAAGCTGGTGGACGTGACGGACCTGGCCAACGCACTCGGCGAGGAGCATGGCGGCTGGTATGAGGGCCTGGAGGGCTATGCCCGGCAGGGTGACAAGTTCATTGCCATTCCGCTCTGCGCCATCGGCAATGCAGTCTGCTATCGCGACAGCCACATGAAGGCGGCCGGGTTCAGCGAATTCCCGCAGGACACGGCCGGCTTCCTTGAACTGTGCAAGGCGATGAAGGCCAATGGCACGCCGGCGGGCTTCCCGCACGGCAAGGCGGTTGGTGACGGCAACAACTACGCGCACTGGCTGCTGTGGAGCCATGGCGGCATGACGGTGGACGAGAACGGTGCGGTGGCGATCAACAGCCCCGAGACGAAAGCGGCCATCGACTATGCGAAGGCGCTCTATGAAACGTTCATTCCGGGCACGGAAAGCTGGCTCGACATCAACAACAACCGCGCCTTCCTTGCCGGCGAGGTGTCGCTGACGGCGAACGGTGTTTCGCTTTACTATGCGGCGACCAAGGACGAGGCCTTAAAGGAAATCGCCGAGGACATCCGCACCACCAATCTGCCGATTGGCCCGGTGGGCAAGTCGGTCGAACTGCACCAGACCTCGACCCTTTCGATCTTCAATCACTGCAAATACCCGCAGGCGGCCAAGGCCTATCTCGCCTTCATGTATCAGGCCGACCGCATGAATGCCTGGCTGGAAGGCGCAAGCGCCTATTGCTGTCAGGCGCTCAGGGCTTTCGAGAGCAATCCCGTGTGGACCTCGAATCCGGTGCACGCGCCCTATGCCAAGGCTTCAGCTTCGCTGCGGCCCAACGGTTATGCAGGACCGCTCGGACCGGCATCGGCCGGTGTGATGGCCGATTATGTGCTGGTCGACATGTTTGCCGAGGCGGTGACCGGACAACGGACGCCCGAAGAGGCCATTGCCAACGCGGAGCGGCGCATCGCGCGCTACTACCGCTGATGGACAGGCGGCGCCGGCCAATCGCCGGCGCCGCTTCTTCATGCAGGTCAGTATCAAGAAAGGCAGGATGACCCATGCAGGCGAGGCCCGCGCGTTCCTTTTCGATCCTCGGATGGCTTCTGGAAAGCCGCAACGGGCTCGGGCTCCTGTTCATGCTGCCGGCGGCGGTGTTTCTTCTGTGTTTTCTCACCTATCCGCTGGGGCTGGGCGTGTGGCTCGGTTTCACGGATGCGCGGATCGGGCGCGAGGGCATTTTCGTCGGGCTCGAAAACTATATCTGGCTGTTCGACGATCCGGTCTTCTGGCTCTCCGTTTTCAACACGATGCTCTACACTGTCGTGGCCTCGGTGCTGAAATTCGTGCTGGGGCTATGGCTCGCGCTCATCCTGAACCAGCATCTGCCGTTCAAGACGTTTTTTCGCGCCATCATCCTGCTGCCCTGGGTGGTGCCGACCGTGCTTTCGGCGCTGGCTTTCTGGTGGATTTACGATTCCCAGTTTTCGATCATCTCCTATGTGCTGATGAATCTCGGTCTCATCAGCGAGCCGATCAATTTTCTTGGTGATCCGAACACGGCGCGAGCTTCGGTGATTGCGGCCAATGTCTGGCGCGGCATCCCGTTTGTGGCGATTTCGCTGCTGGCCGGTCTGCAGACCATTCCGCAGTCGCTGAACGAGGCGGCAGCGCTGGATGGCGCGACCTCATGGCAGCGGTTCACAAAGATCACACTGCCGCTTCTGACGCCGATCATCGCCGTGGTGATGACGTTTTCGGTGCTGTTCACCTTCACCGATTTCCAGCTCATCTATGTGCTGACGCGCGGCGGGCCCGTCAACGCCACGCATCTGATGGCAACCCTTTCCTTCCAGCGCGCCATTCCCGGCGGACAACTGGGCGAGGGCGCGGCGATTGCCGTGGCGATGATCCCCTTCCTGCTGGCGGCGATCCTGTTCTCCTTCTTCGGATTGCAGCGCCGCAAATGGCAGCAGGGCGGCGGCGACTGAGGAGGAAGGCCATGAGCGAGATCACCCAAAACACAAAACAGGCCGGCCTTCACGACGATTCGGAAGGCATGGAACAGTTCAACACGCTGCCGCGGCGGATCGTGACGGTCTATCTGCCGCTCGCGGTGTTCGTATTCGTGCTTCTGTTTCCGTTCTACTGGATGGCGATCACCGCCATCAAACCGGATTACCAGCTCACGGATTACAAAAACTACAGCCCCTTCTGGGTGATCGAGCCGACGCTCGAACATGTGAAATTCCTGCTGTTCGAAACGTCCTATCCGGGCTGGTTATGGAACACGATGCTGGTGTCCTTTGCCTCCACCTTCATCTCGCTCGCAGCGTCGGTTTTTGCTGCCTATGCCATCGAGCGGGTGCGGTTTACCGGTGCGCGGGTGACGGGGCTGATGATCTTTCTCGCCTATCTCGTGCCGCCATCCATCCTGTTCATTCCGCTGGCCTTCATCGTGTTCAAGGTGGGCATTTTCGATTCGCGCCTTGCGCTGATCCTCACCTATCCGACCTTTCTGATTCCGTTCTGCACCTGGCTTCTGATGGGATACTTCCGCAGCATCCCCTTCGAGCTGGAGGAAAGCGCGCTGGTGGACGGGGCGACGCGCTGGCAGATCCTGACCAAGGTTATCCTGCCGCTGGCGGTGCCCGGTCTCATCTCGGCCGGTATCTTCGCGTTCACGCTGTCGTGGAACGAATTCATCTACGCGCTTACCTTCATCTCCTCGTCGGAGAACAAGACGGTGCCTGTCGGCGTTCTGACGGAGCTGGTGCGCGGCGACATTTATGAGTGGGGGGCACTGATGTCGGGCGCGCTGCTTGGCTCCCTGCCCGTGGTCATCCTCTATTCCTTCTTCGTCGACTACTACGTCTCGTCCATGACGGGTGCGGTGAAAGAATGAGAATTCCGGTCTTTTGGGAGTGAGCCATGCGGGTGATGGTGGTCGGTCTCGGGTCGATGGGAATGGGGGCGGCGCTCTCGCTCGTGCGTGCCGGGCACGAGGTTTTCGGAGTGGACCCGCGCTGTGAGGCCCGTGCGGAACTTCGCTATGCGGGGGCCAGGGAGACCGGGCCGCGGGGGCTCGATTTTGCCTGTCGTGTCGAGGCCGTGTTGATCCTCACCGTCAATGCTGAGCAGGTGGAAAGCGTTCTCTTCGGAGAGGCGGGAATAGCCGGAAAGCTGCCGGCGGGAACGCCTGTCATGATCTCGTCGACGGTCTCGGCGGACGATGCGCGCCGTTTTGGCAGGGACCTGGAGCAGGCGGGGCACATGATGCTCGACGCGCCGGTTTCGGGTGGGCCGGCCAAGGCGCGTGAGGGTGCGATGACCGTGATGGCGGCAGGGCCGGAGAAGGCGTTCGAGCGGCTTGCGCCGGTGCTGGATGCCGTGGCGGAGCGGGTTTTCCGCATTTCCGACCGGATAGGCGATGGCGCGGCCGTCAAGGTCATCCACCAGCTTCTTGCAGGCGTGCATATCGCGGCCGGTGCTGAAGCCATGGCTCTCGCCTCACGGGCCGGCATCCCGCTCGAGACCATGTATGAGGTGGTCACCAATGCCGCCGGCAATTCCTGGATGTTCGAAAATCGTATGCGTCATGTGGTGGACGGGGACTATACGCCACGATCCACGGTCGATATCTTCGTAAAGGATCTGGGGCTTGTCACCGATACGGCGCGCGCGCTCGGGTTTCCCCTGCCGCTTGCCTCCACCGCCTATACGATGTTTGCCTCGGCAAGCATGGCCGGCTACGGACGATGGGATGACAGCGCGGTCATCAAGATGTTTCCCGGCATCACGTTACCGGGCAAGAATCCCGAAGAGTAGACGTCTGATAGTGTCAAAAAATCACTCTTGCATGATCCCCGAGTGCACCTATATTCCGCTCGAAAGCGAGGACGACCTCCCCCATTCAGGGAATCATGTCGGGACGGCCCGAGAACCAGATGGGGAGCAGTATGCGCACCGCTGCAGATCGTATTCGCCATGCCATCAGCTTCGAGCTGATTGCCCTTCTAATCGTTACACCGGCCGCTTCATGGCTGTTTGGCAAGCCCATGTTCGACATGGGCGTCGTTGTCATTGTGAGCGCCACGATCGCCACACTGTGGAACTACGTTTACAATCTCGGCTTCGATCACGCGCTGCGAAGGCTCACCGGCAGTGTGCGCAAATCCCTGCCCGTCCGCGTCGTCCATGCGCTTTTGTTTGAAGGCGGGCTTCTGGTGGCCCTCATGCCCACCACGGCGCTGTTCCTCGGTGTTCCGGTGCTGGACGCATTGTTCGTCAACGCGTCTTTCGCGGTGTTCTACCTGGTCTACGCCTTCGTGTTCAACTGGGCATATGACGTGATCTTCCCGGTGTCCGAGAAGCCCGCTTCCGCAGCGCGCAGCACCTGATCGTCATGCCTTGAGCGGCGGGGCGCTGGTTTCGCCCGTGCCCAGCCGCTTGCCGGAATTGATGGCCTCGAGCCAGAGAAGATAGGCAGCGTGATCGTGGCGGCCCATCTTCATCTCATGGGCCAGCGTGTGGAATGCGTCGCGCGTTTTCTCGGTGAGCGGGAGCGAGAGCCCGGCACTGCGGGCCACTTCAAGCGCATTCTCCAGATCCTTGAGCTGCAATTCGAGCGGGCCGCCGGGCACGAAATTGCGCTCGACCATCCGTTCGCCGTGCAGCTCCAGAATGCGGGAGGTGGCAAACCCGCCCATCAGCGCATCGCGCAGTGCGGCGGGGTCGCAGCCGCCTTCCTGCGCCAGAAGCATCGCCTCCGACACCGCACCGATGGTGACGGCGACGATCACTTGGTTGGCGAGCTTGGCGACCTGACCCGCGCCATGAATGCCGACATGGGTCGCGCGGCCCATGGCGGACAGAAGCGTCTCGGCCTCTGCAAAATCGGAAGCTTCGCCGCCGGCCATGATGGCGAGCGTCGCCTCGATCGCGCCTTTCTCGCCGCCCGACACCGGCGCGTCGAGATGCCGGTGCCCCGTCTTTGAAAGTGCATCGGCGTGGTCGCGCGCGACCGCAGGCTGGATTGACGACATGTCGATGAAAAGCGCGCCCTTCGGTGCGGCTTCCACGATGCCGTTCTCGCCGAAATAGATCTGGGTGACGATGGGTGAATTGTCGACCATCGTCACGATGGCATCGGCGCTGGCGACGGCTGAGCGGGGATCATCAACGACGGTTGCAACGTCTGAAAGGGCCTCCGCCTTGGCGCGCGTGCGGTTCCACACGGTGAGATTGAAGCCCGCCCTGGCAATGTTTCGTGCCATGGGGGCACCCATGATGCCGGTGCCGATGACGGTGACGTTCTTGATGTTCATGACGGGCTCCAGATATTGCGATCAGGCGTTGACGACGGTCTGGCGCTGCTCGCCAAGTCCGGCAATGGACAGGGTCATGACGTCGCCGGCCTTGAGATATTGGGGCGGTTTCATGCCCATGCCGACGCCGGGAGGGGTGCCTGTGGAGATCACGTCACCGGGCATCAGCGTCATGAACTGCGAGAGGTAGGAAACGACGTGCGGCACGTTGAAGATCAGCGTGTTTGAGTTGCCGGTCTGGCGGCGCTCGCCGTTGACGTCGAGCCACATGTCCAGATTGTGCGGGTCGGCCACTTCATCGCGGGTGACGAGCCAGGGCCCCAGCGGGCCAAACGTGTCGTGGCTTTTGCCCTTGGTCCACTGTCCAGAGCGCTTTGTCTGGAAGTCGCGCTCGGAAACATCGTTCATGATGGCGAAGCCCGCGACATGATCCATCGCGTCGGCTTCGCTGACATATTTGGTCTTCGAGCCAATGATGACGGCGAGTTCAACCTCCCAGTCGAGCGCCTTTGAACCGCGCGGGAGTTCGACATCGTCATTGGGGCCGCACAGCGCGTTGAGCGCCTTTGCGAAAACAATGGGCTCCTCCGGAGGCTCGGCGCCGGTTTCGGCGGCATGGTCGGAGTAGTTGAGGCCGATGCAGATGATCTTCTGAAGGCCCGCGACACAGGGGCCGAGGCGGGGAGTTCCATCGACGGCGGGAAGGGTCTGCGGATCGATGGCGCGCAGCCTGTCGAGGCCCGCCGGCGAAATGACGTCGCCGGCAATATCGTCAACCACGCCGGAAAGATCGCGCAGGGTGCCATCGGCAGCGAGCATGCCCGGTTTTTCCTGACCCGCCGGACCGTAACGCAAGAGTTTCATATCGGTATTCCTCTGTACTTGCCTTGATCAGTAGACGGCGCGGCCGCCTGAAATGTCGAACACACCGCCTGTCGTGAAGGAGCACTCCTGCGAAGCGAGCCACGCGATCATGGCAGCCGCCTCGGGCGGTTCGAGAAAGCGCTCGAGCGGAATTTTGGACAGCATGTAGTCGATATGCTCCTGGCTCATCTGGTCGAAGATCGGCGTGCGGGCCGCTGCCGGAGTGAGGCAGTTGACGATCACGCCGGTTTTGGCGAGCTCCTTGCCGAGCGATTTGGTCAGCCCGATCAGACCGGCCTTGGAGGCAGAGTAGTGCGAGGCGTTGGGATTGCCTTCTTTGCCGGCTATGGAAGCAATGTTGACGATGCGCCCATAGCCGCGTTCGATCATGCCTGGCACGAGTGCACGGCAGGTGAGATAGGGGGCGACGAGATTGACCTCGACCGTGCGGCGCCAGACATCCGGCGCCAGTTCCCAGGTCTTGCCATTGCCGCCGGTGATGCCGGCATTGTTGACGAGAATGTCGATCGCGCCGGCTTCCCGTGCGGCGTCGTTTACCGCGCTTTCGTCGGTGAGTTCCACCACACGGCCCGATGCGCTGCCTCCCAGCGCGTCTGTTGCCCTGTCGAGGTTCGCGGCGTTGATGTCCCAAAGGACGACCTCGGCGCCGCTTGCAATGAAACGCTCCGCGGTTGCGAGCCCGATGCCCTGCGCCCCGCCTGTGATGATCGCCCTCCGTCCGGCAAGATCGATCTGGTTCATGTACGCCCCCTCCTCATTCTGTTCCGTTCGCTGTCATTGCACAGACATGGCAAAAGAACAATGTATACATTGTTAATCGGCGCGGATGCGACTGTCACGAGATTCCACCCGACTGCAAAATGCTCTATTGGCCTGGCGGGAATGTCGCCTGCCGGCGCAGGAGGGAGACGAGCTGCTCGTCGGCGCGATCGCGGTGCTGCTGATGGAGGCGGGTTGCCTCCTCTGCGTTTCCGGCCGCGATGGCGGCAAGGATTGCGCGGTGTTCCCGATCTGAAACAATCGGCAGGGGACGCAGTTTTATGATCGCGCGACGGGCGTGATACTGCAGGTCCCAGAGCTGCCGCAACATGGCCTGCAGGCGCGGATTGCCGCAAAGACCGACCAGTTCGGAATGAAACTCGTCGTCCAGCTCGGACCAGGCTTCGATGTCGCCCCGCTTCGAGGCGCGCTCCATCTGGGTGAGGATACCGTCCAGACGCTCGTGGTCCGCCGCGGTGATGCCGCGTCGCGCCGTGAGCTGCGCCGCCTTGACCTCGAGCGTTGAAAAAACCTGGTAGATCTGCTCGATCTCATCGACCGACAGCGCCTTGACTGTGATGCCGTGGCGCGGCCGCACATCCACAAGCCCTTCTTCCTCGAGCCGTATCAGCGCTTCGCGCACGGGTGTCCGGCTGAGCGAAAGAAGGCTCGCAACCTCGGTTTCCAGAAGTGTGGTGCCGGGCGGCAGCCGCCCTTCCAGAATGCGGAACTTGAGCTCGTGATACGCCCGGTCGCGTGCCGGCATCTTGGCGATGCCCTGCAGGCTCGGGCGCGGGCGTGACGCAGCCTGCGCATCGGCGCTCCTGCTTGCCGGTTTTCGCCCTGCGGTTCCGACCTTTCTGCGTTCGCTCGTGCTCAGCACCCCCTCCATATTTGCCCGGTGCGGTTCAGCCCTGCCGACGATGGTTGGCAGATATCCGCTGTCATGTCCAAGCGCTTGGGCATCGTCATGCCGGTTCTTCACAGGCAAGGATGTCGTCGGTCAATCGTCTCCGGCCGCCTCAACCCCTTTATTTGCGTGCCGCCTCGTCTGCGATGTGCGCGCGGATGATGGAATCGAAATCCCGGTCGGCCGTGAAGCCGGCTTCCTGCGCGCGCCGGGCGATGAAATCACGCGGCCAGCCATCCACAATCGCGGCGATCTGCGGATCGTGCCTGCGCTTTATGTGCGCCACGACGTCATGGCCGGCAACGCGCGCGAGAGCCTCTATCATCTCCGAAATGGTGACCGAGAGACCGGGCATGGTGAGGCAGCGCCGGTCTCCGAGCTGGGCCAGGTCCATGGTGCCGGCATGCAGCAGGAAACCCACCGCAGCATCCGGGCTCGCCACCCAGTGGCGCACATCGTCCGAGACAGGCAGGATGGCATCCTGCCCGGCGAGCGGCTCGCGGATGATGCCGGAGAAGAAGCCGGACGCAGCCTTGTTGGGTTTGCCGGGACGAACGACAATCGTCGGCAGGCGAATGCCGATCCCGTCTATGAAACCCTTTCGCGTATAGTCGGCCAAAAGAAGCTCGCCAATCGCCTTCTGCGTTCCATAGCTGGTGAGCGGGGCCCGGAAGAACTCGTCGTCGATCTTGTCGGGGAAGGGAGCGCCGAAGACCGCGATGGAAGAGGTGAAGACGAGGCGGGGTCGATAGGGGCCTCCTCCATTTTCGCCAAGAAGGCGGATGGCTTCAAGCAGATGACGCGTGCCATCCATGTTGATGCCGTAGCCCTTCTCGAACGCGACTTCCGCCTCGCCGGAAACGATGGCGGCCAGATGGAAGATGACATCGGGCTTCTGCGCGATCAGCCCCTCGACGGTTTTTGCATCCGCGATATCGCCAGCCTGCGCCTCGATCTGAATGCCATTGGCAGGGGCGAGCGGGGCTTCGACCACATCGAATGCATGGATGGTTTCGATGCGCTCGCTGCCGAGCTTGCCATCGGAGAGCAGCTTCTCGGCCAGCCGGCGACCGACCATGCCGGCGGCTCCGATAATCAGGATGCGCATGCGGGTTCCTCCTCCCTGTGGCGTGTTTTCGATGTCTGCTTCAGTGGTTGTCGCGCGGGACTGGCGGCATGTTGCCGTCCTTCCCGCCCTGTGCGAGCCGCTGGTAATTGACGGCGGGTTCCAGCACCATGCCTGCTTCGAGCTGGGCGACCATGCCGCGCTGGATTTCCTGCCAGGGCGTCTGGTGCGCGGGATAGGCATATCCCCCGGCCTTCTCCAGCTCCTCGCGGCGCCGGGTCAGTTCTTCATCGGAGGTGAGAATGTTTGCCGTGCACTTGTTGAGGTCGATGCGCACGCGGTCACCGGTCTCGAGGATAGCAAGTCCGCCATTGGCGGCGGCTTCCGGCGAGGCATTGAGGATGGAGGGCGAGCCCGATGTGCCGGACTGGCGACCATCCCCGATGCAGGGCAGAGAGGTGATGCCGCGCTTGATGAGGTAATCGGGCGCGCGCATGTTCACCACTTCCGCCGCGCCCGGATAGCCGATGGGTCCCGCACCGCGCATGAAAAGGATGCTCTTCTCATCGATGGCGAGTGCCGGATCGTCGATGCGCGCGTGATAATCCTCCGGCCCGTCGAACACGATGGCGCGGCCCTCGAAGGCCATGGGATCGTCGGGATTGGAAAGATAGCGGTCCCGGAACTCGTCGGAGACGACCGAGAGTTTCATGATCGCGGAATCGAACAGATTGCCTTTCAGGACGCGGAAGCCTGCATTCTCCCTGAGCGGTTTCGCGAAGGGACGGATCACCTTCTCGTCAGCGATGGCGGCATCGCGGCAGTTCTCGCCGATGCTCCTGCCGTTGACCGTCAGCACATCCTCGTTGATGAGCCCGGCCGACATGAGCTGATTGATAACCGCCGGCACACCGCCGGCATGGTAATAATCCTCACCCAGATATTCGCCCGCAGGCTGGAGGTTCACCAGGAGAGGCACACTCTCGCCATAGGTCTGCCAGTCGTCGATGGACAGTTCAACGCCCAGATGGCGGGCGACAGCCGTCAGGTGGATGGGGGCGTTGGTGGAGCCGCCTATGGCGGAGTTGACGCGGATTGCATTGATGAAGGCTTCGCGGGTCATCACGTCGCTCGGCTTGATGTCTTCATGCACCATGTCGACGATGCGAAGGCCGGTGCGATACGCCATTTCCTGCCGGTCGCGATAGGGGGCGGGGATGGCTGCGGAACCGGGCAACTGCATGCCGAGCGCTTCGGCCAGCGAGTTCATCGTGGTGGCCGTTCCCATCGTGTTGCAATATCCGGTGGACGGCGCGGAGGAGGCGACGAGCCGCACGAAGCCCTCATAGTCGATCTCGCCGGCAGCCATCATCTCGCGTGCCTTCCAGACGATGGTACCCGAACCCGTGCGCTCACCCCGGAACCAGCCATTGAGCATCGGGCCCACCGAAAGCGCGATGGCCGGGATGTTGACCGTGGCTGCCGCCATGAGCAGAGCCGGCGTGGTCTTGTCGCAGCCGACGGTGAGCACGACGCCATCGAGCGGATAGCCGTAGAGCACTTCCACGAGGCTGAGATAGGCGAGATTGCGGTCGAGAGACGCTGTCGGGCGCTTGCCGGTTTCCTGGATCGGGTGAACGGGAAACTCGATGGCGATGCCGCCGGCCTCGCGAATGCCTTCGCGCACGCGCTTCGCCAGTTCGAGGTGGTGCCGGTTGCAGGGCGAAAGATCGGAGCCGGTCTGGGCAATTCCGATGATGGGCTTGCCGGATTGCAGTTCTTCCTGCGACAATCCGAAATTCAGGTAGCGCTCCAGATAAAGCGCTGTCATATCCGGATTGCCCGCATTGTCGAACCACGCGCGTGAGCGCAGGGAAGGGGCTTTGGGGTTGTTGCTCATGTCGTCTCCGGATACTTGATTGCGCGCCTATTCTAGCTTCTTGCCAATCAATGTATACACAAAAATCAAGAGTGCACCGAATTTCGAGAGTTGCCGAGGTCGGATTCCGTCGCGCTGATTTCGTCAGGAAAAACAAATAGAAGAAGCACGGTTTCGTAAGATTTTCCCGGACCTTCTTTGTCCAGAATTCACGCAGAACCTCTCCCATTCATCTGCATTGACTTTTATGGATACGTTGTCGCATTAAGCCGTGATGCATGCGCGAAGGAGGAGGTGCGAATGTTGCTCGGCTGTATTGGGGATGATTTTACAGGCTCTTCCGATCTCGCCAACATGCTGGCCAGAAGCGGTATGAAGACCATCCAGTATTGTGGTGTGCCGAACGGCCCTGCCGATCCCTCCGTGGAAGCGGGGGTGGTGGCGCTCAAGTCGCGCACGATTCCGGTGGCGGACGCGGTCCGCCAGTCGCTCAAGGCCGTCGACTGGCTTCTGGAGCAGGGCGCGGGGCAGATCTACTTCAAATACTGCTCGACCTTCGATTCGACGCCGGAGGGCAATATCGGCCCGGTCATCGATGCGCTGGTGGAGCGTCTCGGTGCGGAGCAGACGGTGGTTTGTCCGGCTTTTCCGGCGACGGGGCGGACGGTCTACCAGGGGCATCTCTTCGTGAATGACCGCCTTCTCAACGAGAGCGGCATGGAACATCATCCGCTCACACCGATGCGCGATGCAGACATCCGCCGCTGGCTTGCGCCGCAGACGGACGGAGCGGTGGGCCATGTCTCCGCTCAGGTGGTGCGCGAGGGAGCGGCGGCCATCTCCGATGCGCTCGACCGGGCGGCGGCGGAGGGGAAGACGCGCATTGTCGTCGACACGGTCTCCGACGAGGATCTCTATCGCATCGGCACCGCCGTGCGCAGCATGAAGCTCGTCACGGGCGGATCCGGGCTGGGGCTGGGACTGGCGGCAAATTTCCGTGAAGCGGGACTGCTCGGAAAGAACAGAGAGGGCTGGCAGGGATCGGCGGGCCGGGCTGCCATCCTTTCGGGGTCGTGCTCGGGCCAGACGCGGCGGCAGATCGCCGAATATTCAAAGCTTCATCCCACGCTCAGGGTTGAGCCTGAGGCCGTTCTTTCGGGCACGATGACGCCGCGGGCGGCGGTGGAGTGGATCGGGGCGCAGGACGCAGGTGCCGCACCGCTCGTCTATTCCTCGGCCGATCCCGAAGTGGTGCGCGCGGCGCAGGCTGCGTTCGGGCGGGAAGAGGTCGCTTCAGCCCTTGAGGGTTTTTTTGCTGCGACCGCCGCGCAGCTTGTCGCCGGTGGATATGAGCGGCTTGTGGTGGCGGGCGGCGAGACGTCGGGTGCGGTTGTCGAGGCGCTCGACTGCTCCGCGCTTGAGGTTGGCCCGCAGATTGCGCAGGGCGTGCCGGGGCTGAAGGTTGCGGGCCGCCCCGTCTGGGTGGCGCTCAAATCCGGCAATTTTGGTGACGATGCGTTTTTCATCAAGGCGCTTGATGTGTTGAAGGGAGAGGCGGCATGAGCGAGGAAAGCAGGCTTCGTGAGGAGATGTGCAGCCTTGCCGCCTCGCTTCATTCGCGCGGGCTGACGCATGGGGCCACCGGCAATGTTTCCGCCCGCACGAGCGACGGGGGATTGCTGGTGACGCCGACGGGCTCGACGCTCGGCACGCTCGATCCGGCCCGGTTGAGCCGCTTCGATGCGGCGGGCCGGCATGTGGATGGCGATAAGCCGACAAAGGAAATGCCTCTGCACGAGGCGTTTTACGAGACGCGTTCCAAGGCCGGTGCGATCGTGCATCTGCATTCGACGCATTCGGTCGCCTGGTCGCTTCTTCCCGATGTCGACCCGGACAATCTGTTTCCGCCGCTCACGGCCTATTCCATCATGCAGCTCGGCAAGGTGAAGCTGCTTCCCTATTTCATCCCCGGGGACGTGGCCATTGGAGAGGCGATCCGCGGACTGGCAGGCAAGCGCTCGGCGGTGATGCTGGCCAATCACGGCCCGGTGGTGGCGGGCAAGGACCTGCGGGCAGCCGGTCAGGCGATCGAGGAACTGGAAGAGACGGCGCGTCTCGCGCTTCTCACGCGCGGGCTTTCGCCGCGTCTTCTGACACCGGAGCAGATCGATCAGGTGGTGACGAAATTCGATGTGGAGTGGTCGTGATGCTGCGTTTTTCCGCCAATCTCGGGTTTTTGTGGACAGAGCTCGCCCTTCCGGATGCGGTCCGTCGGGCGCATGCGGCCGGTTTCGATGCCGTCGAGTGCCACTGGCCTTATGCCGTTCCGGCTGAAGAGCTGCGAAAGGCACTTGAGGAAACGGACCTGCCACTGCTGGGATTAAACACCCGCAAGGGAGAGCGTGAGGGAGACTTCGGCCTTGCGGCGCTGCCGGGGCGTGAAGACGAAGCGCGGGCAGCAATCGACGAGGCGGTGGCTTACGCCGCAGCCGTGGGCGCGGGTGCGGTGCATGTGATGGCGGGCAGGGTGGCGGAAAGCGCGTCGGCGGAAACCGCATTCGCCGAAAACCTCGCATACGCCTGTTCGGCGGCAGCAGCGCGGGGCATCGGCATTCTGATCGAGCCAATCAATCACCGCGACGTTCCCGGTTATTTCCTTTCCCGTGTCGAGCAGGCGGCGGATGTCATCGCCCGCGTGGGCGCGGCCAATCTCAAGATCATGTTCGACTGCTATCACACGCAGATCATGCAGGGCGATCTGCTCAACCGGTTTATCGCGCACCGCCCGTTGATCGGGCACGTGCAGATCGCGGCGGTGCCGTCACGCGCTGAACCCGACGAGGGCGAGGTCTGTTTCGAGCGCCTTTTGCCGGCCATGCGTGACGAGGGGTATGACGGGTTTTTCGGTGCCGAGTACAGGCCGCGCGCCGGGACCGATGCGGGGCTTGGCTGGCGCGGGGTATACACCGAAAGCTGATGCCGCTTCGTCACAGATTGTCCTTCACGCGGTCCCAGGTGTTCATCAGGTGCTGCGCCATCACGCGCCCGAGGGCTTCGCCATCGCGTTTTTTTAGGGCGGCGGCCATCTGCTCGTGCTCGGCAACGGCCGAGGCCCAGTAATCCGGCTTGCTGTTTCCCAGAAAGCGGATGCGTTTGAGGCGTGCCTGAATGTTGGCCTGAACCTCGCGCAGCGATTCATTGCCTGCCAGCTCGGAGACGCGGGAGTGGAACTCCTGATTGAGCTTGTAATAGGGCAGGCGGTCGCCTTCGCGGTAACGCTTCAGCATGTCTTCATGGAGCTTGAGAAGCCCATCGATATCTGCGTCGCTGGCGCGTTCGCAGACGAGCTGCCCCGCCAGTTTCTCCAGATGCGAGAGCAGTTCCAGCATGGAGAACACGTCCTGGGCGGTAAGCTTGCGCACCACGCTTCCCTTCGACGGACGGATGATGACCAGTCCTTCAGCCGCCAGTGTGCGCAATGCTTCCCGGAAGGGAGTGCGGGAAACGCCAAGCTGTTCCACGAGCATCGTTTCGTCGATCCGCGTGCCGGGAGCGAGGTGCCCTTCGATGATGAGATCGCGAATCCGGTTCGCGACCTGATCGTGCAGCGTCTGCTTTTCGATCGCCACGGTTTCCAGGGGGAATGGGCTGCTGAGTTCCAAACGAGGTCTCCTGAATCATCCGGATTTATCGATCATACAAAAAAGATGCGTTGACGTGCGAATTTTCAATAGTATATTTTGTATACAAAATAAGGAATACACAATGCAGCAGTCACGCATCGCCTTTGCGATTGGAGATCCGGCGGGCATCAGCCCGGAGCTTTCGGCCCGCATTCTTGCCGATCAGGGCGCCAATCGCGGCGACCTGATCGTTATCGGAGATGAGCGTGTTCTTGCGCTGGGCGCGCGCCAGGCGGGCGTGACGCTGGATGTGCCGGTTGTCTCGCGCGATGCGCTGGAAGGCGATCTCCCGGACGGTACAGTCCTCGTGGACATGGCCAATTGCGATCCGGACGATGTGCCGCTTGGCGAGGCCAGCATGGAGGGTGGCCGCGCCGCGCTGGAGAATTTCGCGACAGCCTTGCTTGTTGGCAAGGCCGGCCTTGCGAAAGCGGTTTTCTTCACGCCGTTCAACAAGCATGCAATGCGACTCGCGAAAGCCGACTATGTGGACGAGATCGGCTTCATCGATGCCACGATCGAGGCAGAACGCAGCGGGCGGGAGTTCAACGTTCTCGATGAAGTGTGGAACGCACGCGTCACGTCGCATATTCCCCTGCGCGACGTGGCCGGCAAACTTTCGGTAGAGCGAATCTATGAGAGTCTGAAGCTGACCACCGAGGTGATGGAGGGGGCAGGCATCAAGCGCCCGCGCATTGGCGTGGCCGCGCTCAACCCGCATGCGGGAGACGGGCGCAATTTCGGCTGGGAGGATGAGGACATCCTGCTTCCGGCGGTGCAGCGCGCGCAGGAGGAACAGATGGCCGTCACGGGGCCGATCCCGTCTGACACGGTCTTCGTGCGTGCGATCAGGGGGGAGTTCGACGCGGTGATGACCATGTACCACGATCAGGGGCAGATCGCGATGAAGCTGCTCGGTTTCGACCGCGGCGTCACACTGATTGCCGGCTACCCGTTTCCAATCGTCACGCCGGCGCACGGCACGGCCTATGACATTGCCGGCAAGGGTATTGCCGACACCGGCGCGTCGTTCAACGCGCTGGCGCTTGGCCGGAGGCTTGGTGACCGGATTGCTTCGCGTGCTGTCGGGGAGGGCGCCGGCGCACGCAGATACCAGGAGGCCCAGGGTTAGGCGGACCGGCAACGTTGAGCGCGCAGCCGGGGAGGGCTGCGCGAAACGAAACAGAGGGAGGAAAACATGAAACTGAAGCACATAGCATTCTGCGTGGCGGCACTGATGCCCGCCATGGGAGCCGGCGCCGCCCAGGCGCAGGAAGAGATCATTTTCGGGATCAGCGCGGCAACGGGGTCGCTGCAGGAGCAGACGGCAAGCGAGTTTGCCCGCCGCGTCAACGAGAAGCTCGACGGCAAGGCGGTGGTCAAGGTCTTCGACAGCTCGCAGCTTGGCAAAGACAAGGACATGCTGCAGAAGATCAAGCTCGGGACCATGCACCTGACGCTTCCGTCTTCCACCATGCCCGACATTGCCGCCGAATACGCCATTTTCGATCTGCCGTTCCTCGTGGCCGACCGCGAGCATCTGAAGAAGATCGACGAAACCCTGTTCAAGGACGTGCTGGTGCCGGCTGCCGAGGCGCAGGGCTATCGACCGCTCGCGATCTGGGAAAACGGCTTTCGGCAGATCACCAACAATGAGCGCCCGATCAACACGCCGGAAGACCTGAGCGGGCTGAAAATCCGTACGCCAAATTCATCCTGGCGGGTGGCCATGTTCAAGGAATATGGCGCGAACCCCACCCCGATGGGCTTTTCGGAAGTGTTCGTCGCGCTGCAGACGGGCGTGATCGACGGGCAGGAAAATCCCCTGACCAACATTGCCGCCGGCAAGCTGAACGAAGTGCAGGAGTATCTGTCGCTTTCCGGGCATGTCTATTCGCCCGCCTATCCGACGGTGGGGCTGGCGGCGTTTGAAAAACTGGACCCGGAGATTCAGACGGTGTTGGCCGAGACGGCTCAGGAAGTTGCCGGCTGGGCGCGCGAGACGGGCGCTTCCAAGGATGACGATCTGCTGAAGCAGCTTGAGGAAAGTGGCATGAAGGTCAACAAGGCGGATCGCGCCGCGTTCGTGGAAGCCTCCAAGCCGCTTTATGAGAAATTCGCCACCGAAGTCGAAAACGGACAGGCGATGATCGATCAGGTACTGTCGCTGGCCGATGGTTCCTGACGCCGATCCTGACGCCTCCGGGGTGGTGCTTTCCTTGAAGTGCCACCCCGCTATCCACCAAATCGTTTTCCGCCCGGCTTGGGATTTCCTGACATGGCACGGCTTGCCCATTGGCTCGATCTTTTTTTGCAGGTGGTGACGCTGACACTGCTTCTGGCGCTTTCATGCGTCGTGGTGCTTGGCGTCGCCTTTCGATATTCGGGCAATTCGCTGATCTGGTATGACGAGGTCGCAGCGGTGCTGCTTGCCTGGATCACCTTTTCCGGCGCTGCGCTGGCGACGCTGCGCAATGCGCATCTGGGCTTCAACGGTCTCCTGCTTGGCTCGCCGCCTGCCATGAGGATGGTGCTTTTCTGGCTTGGTGAGGCGATCTTCGCCGCCGTCTTCGCTGCGATGCTCTGGGCGGGCTGGGCCATTCTGGACATTTTCGGCAATGAGAGCATGACCACGCTGCGTTTCGTGCCGCGCAGTTTCGTTCAGTCGATCCTGCCGATCAGTGCGGGCCTGATGCTTGCCGGGAGGCTTCTGACCCTGCCGCAACGGCTGGGTGCGGCGCAGGCCGGCATCGACCACGAAGCGGTCGAGATTGAACATGAAATCGCCCGCGCACAGGAAGAGCTGTCGCGCGTCCGCGCGGAGACGTCACGATGACCGAAGCCCTTATTCTCTTCTCCATGTTTGCGATGATCGCGATCGGCCTTCCGATTGCCGTTTCGATCCTGGCGAGCGCGCTTTTAGGCCTGTGGCTTCTCAACGGACATCTCGGGTTCCTGAATGCCGCGCTGTCCATCTTCGACGGCGCGACCAGCTTTCCGCTGATTGCCATCCCGCTGTTCATTCTCGCCGGTGCGTTGATGAACACGGGCGGCATCTCCACGCGTCTTATCGCCTTCGTTTCCGCGCTTATCGGCTTCATTCGCGGTGGGCTTGCCATGGTCAATGTCGGCGTCTCCATGTTCTTTGCCGAAATATCGGGCTCTGCCGTCGCCGATGTCGCTGCGACCGGGTCTGTCCTGATTCCGGCCATGAAGAAGCGCGGCTACAGCCCGCGTTTTGCCGCCGCGATCACCTCGTCTTCCGCATCGCTGGCAATCATCATCCCGCCATCCATCCCGATGATCCTTTATGGCGCGCTGTCGGACACGTCCATCGTGCAGCTTTTCGTAGCGGGCATCGTGCCGGGCGTGATCGGCGGCTTTCTGTTGATGGCGCTCTCCTATTATTTTGCCGTTCGCTACGATCTGCCGCGCGAAGCGGGTTTCAGCCTGCCACGCCTGTGGGAGACCACGAAGGATGCTGCCTGGGCACTGGTGCTTCCGGTGATCATTCTCGGTGGCATTTTCGGTGGTGTGGTTACGGCGACGGAAGGTGCGGGCCTGGCCGTCGTCACCGCGCTCTTCATCGGCGTTTTCATATACCGCGAGATCGATCTTGGTCGGCTCTATCACGCGCTGGTGGAAGGTGTGGTGCAGACGGCGGTGGTCATGCTGCTTGTCGCCACTTCCGCCGTGCTCGGGCTCTATCTGACCGAAACCGAGCTGCCGCAGCGGCTGGCGCAGGGCATTTCGGCCGTCACGACCAACAAGCTGGTCGTGTTGATGATCATCAATGTGTTCCTGCTGTTTCTCGGCATGATCCTGCACGGCGCGGCCGCGATCATTCTGACGGTGCCGATCTTCATGCCGCTGGTGCATCAGCTGGGCATCGATCCCGTGCAGTTTGGCATTCTCCTGACGCTCAACATCGCGCTCGGTCAGCAGACGCCGCCGGTGGCGAGCGTTCTGGTGACGTCGTGCTCCATCGCCAAAACAGATGTGTGGAGCACGACCAAGACCAATCTGCCATTCATCGCCGTTCTGATGCTTGTGCTTCTGCTGGTGACCTATGTGCCGTCCGTTTCGCTCGGGCTCGTGGACGTCTTTTACGATCGCTAGGCACTCCGCACGTGCCTGGTTCTCCGGAAATGCCGAGAGTCGAAAAAGGGGGGGGGACAGATAAGCCGGTTTCGCTCTTTCCCGACCTCGCTTCAGCGCTGCGAACGGTTCGGCGACGAGCGGGTAGGGACCCGAGTGCGCGCCTGCTCCGGCTGCCGCGCTGCCGGCAGCGCTTCGTCATCGAGCGTGAATTCTTCCAGTGCGAACGGTTTGCTGAAGTAATAGCCCTGCGCGATCCTGATCGCCGTGTGCTGCTTCAGATAGTCGACCTCTTCCCGGGTCTCGACCCCCTCGATCACCAGTGTCATGCCGAGGGCGCGGCCAAGTGACTCGATGGCCTTCAGCACGCTTTGGCTGCGTGGCCTCTGATGGACGTTCTGCACGAAAGACCGGTCGATCTTCAACTCGTCTGCGGTCACGGCAGCGAGTGCGGAGAGGGAGGAGTACCCAACGCCGAAATCATCGATGGAGACTTTCACCCCGGCCTCGCGCACCATGGGCAGGATGTTCCTGCTCAGGAGATCGCCGTTCAGAAAAGCCTCTTCGGTGATTTCGAGAACAAAGCGCTCCGGACGGCGATAGGAGGTCAGCCGATCGAGCAGCTTGCGCATGAAATCGGGATCGGTCGACTGGTGCGCCGTGATGTTGAGGCTGATTGAGGTGCCGTGCGAGAAAACGGCGTCAATCTGCGGAAGCGAGGTCATCACCTCGTCGACGACGTGCTCGGAAACCGTGTCGATGATACCTGCGTCGGTCGCGAGATTGACGAAGTCGCCCAGAACCCGGAGCTGGCCGTCGTCATCTCTCCAGCGCAGCAATGTCTCGATCCCGACCACACCATTGGTATGGATGTCGACCTTCGGCTGATAGGCGCAACAGAGCCTGTGGTCGCGCAGGGCGGTGCGCAGGCGCTGTTCGACGGACATGTCGCCATTGCCGGGCCGGGCCGGTGTGTCCGGCTTGTAGCCGACCCTTCCCTTCGATTCCGACTTTGCGCCACGAAGCGCCTGATCTGCCGAGACCAGCAATTCCTCGAAACTGGCACCATCCTTCGCAAACATGCTGATGCCAATGGAGGCGGAGGAGAAGGTTTCGATACCCTTGACCTGGAAAGGCTCCTTGGAGCGGTTGAGGATTGCGCTTGCATACTCCGTCAGGTCGAGGCCCGAAAGATCCGTCACGAAAACGCAGAACATGCCGTTTGAGAGGTAGCCGAGAATGTCGGAGTGTCGAACACAGCCCGACAGCCGCTCGGCGAATGCTGCAATGAGCCCGTCGGTAAAGGCTGCGCCGTAATAGTCGTTGGTGCGACCGAGCCCGTCGAGATCGACCAGAAGCAGGGCGGCTTCAGCGTCGGGCTGGGCCTCGAGTTCGGCGCCTATGGTGCGCGCCAGAAGCGTTTTGTTCGGCAGGCCGGTCAGTTCATCAAAGAAGGCAAGTCTGAATATCTCTTCGTCGAATACGGGCTTCGCTTCGATATCCAGCCACAGGCTGCAGTTGAACGCGCGATCACCGGTCTTCGAGGCAAAGCGCAGCTCACGCATCGAGCGCGGATGAGCACAGGCTGGCCTGCTGATTGACATAAACACGCTGCCCCTCGGAATCGGCAATGGCCAGGCCGAACGGAGCGTGCTCGAGAATGGCCTCCAGATCGGCACCTGCCGGGCGAACCGGGTTCATTGGCTACCTGCCCAGATATTCGCGCCGCGCCATCTGCAGGGCTCTGGAGATCTTGTCCTCAGCGGCTCCCGCGGATGTGCGGACATGCCCGTCCGACCCTGTATCGACAGCAGCGGGTTCCTGCGGTGGGGCGCTCTGGTCATGGCTCATGATTGAACCGCGCCAGCGTTCCACGACGGCATTGACAAATTCCCGGCGCGAGCCGGGATTGAGGTCTCTGGGAAGCGCTGCTGCGGCTTCGCTTCTGGGAAGCAGCTCTTCAGACAGACGGTTGAAGACGAACTGGACCGGGAGCGGCATGCCCTCGCCGAAGCCGATCACCTCGCCGGTGCCGAGCGACGGCACGAAGTCCACCAGATTGGCCGTTGCGTCGGAGACGGCCGATTTGAGCAGAGCCTGGTCGCGCTCATTGGCCATGCGCATCGCAAAGAGCGTGTTGCACTGCGAGATGATGGTTGCATCGAGCTCGGCCGGCCGCTGGGTTACAAGGCCGAGATAGACGCCGTATTTGCGCCCTTCCTTGGCAATGCGGGAGAGCGCGCTTTTGCTCGGCAGGAAGCCGACGCTCGGATCAGCTGCCGCAAACCGGTGTGCCTCCTCGCAAACGAGAAGCAGTGGCATCGCGCCGTCGCTCCACATGCCGAAATCGAAGGCGAGCCGCGAGATGACACAGACCACCGCATCCACCACCTCGATCGGTAAACTGGCAAGCTGGATCACCGTTACCGGACGGCCGTTCGCCTCGAGGCGGAACAGCTCGGTCAGTATCGTTGCCATCGTATCGCCGCCGACTGTCGCATTGGCGAACATGAAGGCGTAGCGCGGATCGTTCTTGAGGGTCTCGATACGGCCGATCAGCCGGTGATGGGTCATGCGCGAGGAGCGGTTTTCCAGCTTGCCCATGCGCTCGTCGATCAGCGCCAGAAGGTCCTGCATCAGATAGGGAGCCGGCGTGTCGGCGGTAAAACCCGACTGACGTGGCTCGACCTTTCGCAATGCGCTCGGGCGTTCTGCGCTCTGGCGGCGGTTGAGATACTGGGTCTTCGCGAGAGGAATGAGTTCCGAAAGGATATCCTGCTCAGCCGGAACGGGCGGCTTGCCCGCGTAAAGAACGTCCGAGAACTCTTCGAAGTTAAAGAGCCAGAATGGCAGGCGCAGGTTTTTTGCTCCGACGAGATTGGCCTGGTCGCCGAAGACGCTGCCATACTCATTGTGATGGTCGAGGATGAGAACACGCAGCTCCCGCCAGGTTCTGATCACCTGTCGAAGGATGACTGCTAGCCCGCTGGATTTGCCCACGCCGGTGGAACCCAGGACGGCGAAATGCTTGGTGACGAGATTTTCTACATCCACATAGGCGGGAACACTGGTGTCGTTGTGCAGTCGCCCGATTTCCGCAAAGGTGGACTTGTTGCCACGGAAGATGAGGCGAAGCTGCTCACTGTTGATGATGCGCGCCCTGTCGTGGATTGCCGGATAGGCTCCGACACCTCTTCGAAAGCGCTGCCGGCCTGTCTCGTCCCTTGAAATCTCGCCAACCAGGTCGACCCGGGCGATGGCCTTCAGCTCGGGACCCGAGACCGTATGCGGCGTTTTCAGGGAGACTTCCGTTACCACGCCAAGAAGTTCGCGTGTGCCGGCCATGATGGCCATGAATTTTCCGACAGTTGTGCGAAGCTCTTCCGTCGTTCTGACGATCGGCAGCTCGATATAGGCTTCCGAGCCCTTGACCGAGCATACGTGGCAGTCTGGTTTGCTTTGGCCGGAAGTCGCTTGTGCGATACCGTTTTGGTGCTCAACCATGAATATCCGCTTCCTGCAACCTACCGGAGACATTTTTTGTGTTCAGGCGCGTAGGGCGGGAATTTGCCATACATTTCATGATTTTTCGTTAAGACGCCTACATTTCCGCCAAAACCGGCGCGGAATGGTGGAATAATTTCCCCGCTTCGCACGTCTCTGTGTCGACACATGCCAAAAAGTGTGTCCGCCAGCCAATTTTGCCAGCGCAGAGGGAGGAACCAGATGACGCGCATCGCCGAGACAACCAGGGCCCAGGACGGGGCAGCACCTGCAGATGAAAGTCATCCTGCGAAGCCTTCGGAAGGCATTGTGAATTCGGGGCGTCGTGGTTTCCTGAAAAACACCGGGCTTGCCACCATGGCCGCCATGGTCGGGGCTTCGATACCGTTTCACCGCAACATGCCAGCGGGGCTGGTGCCGGCAGCGTTCGCGCAGGACAGCGACGTGCTGGCCGGAAAGGACGGGCTGACGCTTCTCAACGACCGCCCGGTCAACGCCGAGACCCCGGCTGAACTGCTTGACGATGCGGTTACGCCGACGAGCCGGCACTTCATTCGCAACAACGGCATTCCGCCGGAAAATGTGGACCCGGAAAGCTGGACGCTGACGATTGACGGTTTCGTCGACAACAAGCTGGAGCTTTCCATCGCCGATCTGCGCGAGCAGTTTGAAGTGGTCACGCTGCAACTGACGCTGGAATGCGGCGGCAATGGGCGCAGCGCCTTCGATCCGCCGGCGAAGGGCAATCAGTGGACCCATGGCGCCGTGGCCTGCTCGGAATGGACGGGCGTTCGGCTGAAGGACGTGCTTGAAAAGGCCGGCGTCCAGTCGAATGTCGTCTACACCGCCCATTACGGTGCAGACGGCCACCTTTCGGGCAATCCCGACAAGCTGCCGATTTCGCGCGGGCTGCCCATCGACAAGGCGATGACCGACAACATTCTCATTGCCTTTGAGATGAATGGCGAGGCGCTGCACCCGATGAATGGCGCGCCGCTGCGTCTCGTGGTTCCTGGCTGGCCGGCCTCGACCGCCCAGAAATGGCTGACCCGCATCGAGCTGCGCGATCAGGTGCATGACGGCCCAAAGATGACGGGCACATCCTACCGTGTGCCGGCCTATCCGGTGGCGCCCGGCCAGGACGTTCCGGAAGAGGACTTCGTCATCATCGAGCGCATGCCGGTGAAATCTCTCGTCACCTTCCCGGCCAATGGTGCGGATATCGGCATGGAGACGGAGGTACGCGGCCATGCGTGGTCGGGCGACCGTTCCATCAGCAGGCTGGACATCTCCACCGATTTCGGCACGACCTGGCAGGAAGTGGAACTGGACGATCCGGTCAATGATGGTGCCTGGCAGAACTGGCGCGGCAAGGTGACGTTCCCGCAGGCCGGCTACTATGAGATCTGGGCGCGGGCGACGGACAGCGAGGGCGACATGCAGCCTTTCGCGATCGCCTGGAACCCCAAGGGTTATCTCAACAACACGATGCACCGGGTGGGTGTGCGCGCGAGCTGATCGCACAGCGCAACGTGCTCAATCGTCATGATACCGTGAAGCGGCGGGATGCTGCTTCACGGACCCCAATTCCACGGAGAAATGAAGAATGAAGCTTGCTCGCGTTCGGCTGGGTGTTGTCGGATTTGCTCTCTTTGCTGCCACGCCCGCTCTGGCGGATATTCAGGCCAGCCTGGCCGATGCCGACACCGCAAAAGGTGAAAAGATCTTCAAGCGGTGCGTCGCATGCCACACGATCGAGAAGGACGGCAAGAACAAGGTTGGCCCAAATCTTTATGGAGTGGTCGGCAAGCCGGTCGCACAGGTTGAAGGCTATTCCTATTCGCCTGCCATGAAGGCCTATGGCGGGGAGTGGACGGTTGAACGGCTGGACGCCTATCTGCTTCAGCCCCGCGCCGAGGTGAAGGGCACCAAGATGGCCTTTGCCGGCCTCAAGAAGGAAGAGGATCGCGTCAACCTGATCGCTTATCTAGGCACCTTCTCCGACACACCCGATCAGTCAGGCGCTGCGGTGGAAGAGGCCGCCCCGGCCGAGCAGACGGCGAGCGCGGAACCCGCGAAGGGGGCCGTTCAGGAGATCGAAGGCGATTTCGGGCGTCTGAAGGTCGCACCGGGGGTCGATACGACCTTCTACGCCTGTACCGCCTGCCATTCGGAAATGATTGTCGCGCAGCAGGGTCTCACCCGTGAGGGCTGGGACGAGATGCTTGAATGGATGGTCGACGAGCAGGGCATGGACGACATTCCGGAGCCGGATCGCACCGAGATACTCGACTATCTGGCGACGCATTATAATGAGGACCGCCCCAACTTCCCCAATCCGAACTAGAACATTGGACCGAAGCCTGGACCGCTTCACCGGGCCCGGGTGAAGCGGTGCAAAGGTTTGCTCTAGCCGCAGGATGTGGCCTGTGCGGTCGCGTCCCTTAGAGCGATCACGGTGTCGGGCTGCGCCATCCTGCGCGTCGCCTGTTCCAGATAGGCCGTGATCGCCGCAAACTTGCCCGCATCCATGCCGGTGGCGACGATCCGATAGAGACGGTCGGACACTTCCCATGCCGCGCTCTGCAGGTCCGGGGCAGAGCCTTCGGCATTCAGGGGCTTTTCGCTCGAAAAGACCGTCAGGCGGCAGCCCTCCCGGCCGGCGAAATGAGCTGCCATGCCATGCGGCACTTTCCTGACCGCCACAAGCGTGAGATTGGCCGCCGAGAGATCGGGGAACAGAGCGATCTCTTCGCCCGAAACAGTCTGGAAAACACCGTCTTGCGAAACAAAGGCCTGAGCGGAGAACGTCTCGTGAATGGCGAGCGGATCTTCCGGTGCAGGCGTATCCGGGCGGGTGAACGGATAAGCAAGGACAATGGCGAGTGCGACGGAAGCCGCAAGGGCTGAGCCGGGCCACCAGCGTCCCCACCCGCGCCCTGCACTACGGTTGTCGTTTCGCGCAGACGGTTGTGTGGCTGGCTGCGGCTTCAGGGCCTTCAGGCTGGCGGACATTTCACGGATTTCGGCAAGTGCCGCCTTCAATTCCGGCTCTTCCTCGAGCCGGCGTGCAAAAGCGGCGCGATCCTCGATCATTTCGCCGTCGTGAAATGCGTTGACCCTGATGAAATCCTCTTCCGTTACCTTGTTCATGGAGTCTGCTTTGCCTGCTCTTCATCCTGGCCGTCGCCATTGACACGGCGCAAAAGTTCTTTCCGGGCCCTGCTAACGCGGCTCATGACGGTGCCGATGGGCACGTTCATGACTTCTGCCGCCTCCGCATATTTGAAACCCATTATGTCGATGAGAAACAGCACCTCCCGTGTTTCGGGTGGCAGTCTCTCGAAGGCGAGGCGGATCAGAACATCGCGGCCTTCGCTGCCCGTTCCGTCGCTTTCATCCATAAGACGTTTTTGCACTGCTATATATTCACGGCGCACACGTCTTTTTCTGAGTTCGTCATAATGCAGGTTGCGGATGACGCGAAACATCCAGGGGCGCAGCTCGTCCGTGCGCGAGGGGCGGGTTTCGTGGCGCAGGGCGCGTTCGATCGCGTCCTGAACCAGATCCTCCGGGCTTTCCGCAGGCCCGCAGATCGAGTGCGCATAAGCACGCAGCTCGGGAAGAAGCAGTTCGATCTGCGAAAGATGCCCCATTTGCTGCCGGCCGCGTTCCCCTTTGCTCCGGTTGCGCCGGCATCGTCGAATGAGCCTTGCCGCCCGGAGTTGTCCTTTCGGCAAAGTAACCCCCTGGCTCGGCTTGTGGCAAGGCGGGGCGGCTTGACAGGGAGGTGGAAATTATGAAACGATCCAAACATAATGTTTCTATCGTAACATATCGATTGGCTGCCCGCCTCGCCGGGCGATTCCGAAACCACGGACGCTGCAATGACCGACGCTCTCGCCCGAAACACCGGCACGCAACTGAAACCTGAATGGTTCGAGGACGTGACCGTCAACCGCACTGCGGCCGAGCGCCGGGCGGGCACGTTGACCGCGCGCCGCTCGGTCAAGAAGGCCTATCAGGCGGCATGGCTGGTGAAGGCCATAACCTGTATCGATCTCACCACGCTTGCCGGCGATGACACGCCGGGCCGCGTGCGCCGGCTCTGCGCCAAGGCGCGGCGCCCTGTGCGCGAGGATATTCTGGAAGCTCTGGGGCTTGCCGATGCGGGCATCGCCACCGGCGCGGTCTGCGTGTATCCGACCATGGTTGGCCATGCGGTCAAGGCGCTGGAAGGCAGCAACATTCCCGTTGCATCGGTGGCAACCGGGTTTCCTGCCGGTCTCATGCCACTGCCGCTGCGGCTCGCCGAAATCCGCTATGCGGTGGAAGAGGGCGCGCATGAGATCGACATCGTCATCACGCGAGAGCACGTGCTGACCCAGAACTGGAGCGCGCTTTATGACGAGATTGCCGCGATGCGCGAGGCCTGTGGCGCGGCGCATATGAAGGCCATTCTGGCGACCGGCGATCTGAGCACGCTCACCAATGTCTATCGCGCTTCGATGGTCGCCATGCAGGCAGGGTCCGATTTCATCAAGACGTCGACCGGCAAGGAAGGCGTGAACGCCACCCTGCCGGTGAGCCTGACCATGGTGCGGGCGCTGCGCGACTATCGCGACTATTCGGGCCAGATCGTCGGGTTCAAGCCGGCGGGCGGCCTCAAGACGGCCAAGGATGCTCTCGCGTGGCTGACGCTCATGAAAGAGGAGGCCGGCAATCGCTGGCTGGAGCCGGACCTGTTCCGCATCGGCGCAAGCTCGCTTCTGGGCGACATCGAACGGCAATTGGAGCACTACGTGACCGGCCGCTATTCCAGCGCCAACCGTCACGCGGTGGCATGAGGATCAAAGACATGTCTTCCATCAAGGATATTTTGAACACCATGGAATACGGCCCCTCTCCGGAAGCCAATGGCGATGTTGTTGCGTGGCTCGACGCCCATGGCCGCTCCTTCGGTCATTTCATCGACGGGCGGTTTGTCAAACCGAAAGGTGCGCGCCAGGTTGCCGTTTCAAACCCGTCGGACGGATCGCAGCTGGCCGAAATCGCCTGCGGCACGGCAGAGGACGTGGACGCTGCCGTAAAGGCCGCCCGCGCCGCCTTTGGCAAATGGTCGAAGCTTCCCGGCCATGAACGCGCGAAATATCTCTACGCCATTGCCCGCCATGTGCAGAAGCGCTCGCGTTTTCTTGCGGTGCTGGAAACCATGGACAATGGCAAGCCGGTGCGCGAAACGCGCGACATCGACATTCCGCTGGTCGCCCGCCACTTCTATCATCACGCCGGCTGGGCCGAGATGGTGGAAGACGAGTTCCGCGGCTTCTCGCCCGTGGGTGTGTGCGGGCAGGTGATCCCGTGGAACTTCCCTCTGCTGATGTTGGCCTGGAAGATCGCGCCGGCGCTGGCCGCCGGCAACACGGTGGTGCTGAAACCCGCCGACCTGACGCCGCTGACGGCTGTCGCATTTGCAGAGATCTGCCACGAGGTCGGCCTTCCGGCCGGTGTGGTCAACATCGTTCAGGGCGATGGCGCTACGGGTGCCGCCATCTGCGGTCATGAGGGCGTCGACAAGGTGGCCTTTACCGGCTCCACGCAGGTGGGCCGCGTCATCCGCGAGCAGATCGCCGGTTCCGGCAAGAAGCTTTCGCTGGAGCTGGGCGGCAAATCGCCGTTCATCGTGTTCGAGGACGCCGACATCGATGCGGCTGTCGAGGGCGTGGTGGATGCGATCTGGTTCAACCAGGGCGAGGTTTGCTGCGCCGGCTCGCGCCTGATCGTGCAGGAAGGCATCGCCGAACGCTTTCATGCCAAGCTGAAGGCGCGTCTCGAAACGCTGCGCGTCGGCGATCCGCTCGACAAATCCACCGATGTGGGCGCCATCGTGTCGCCGGTTCAGGTGGAGCGGATTTCCGCACTGGTGGCGAAGGGTGTCGAGGAAGGTGGTCAGCTGTGGCAGGCTTCCGCCCCGCTGCCTGAAAAGGGCAATTATATCGCGCCCGGTTTCTTCACCGATGTGGAGCCGGCCGCGACCGTCTGCCAGATAGAGATCTTCGGCCCCATCGCCGCTTCCATGACCTTCCGCACACCGGACGAGGCCGCCGCACTCGCCAACAACAGCCGCTACGGGCTCGCCGCTTCCGTCTGGTCGGAAAACATCAATGTGGCGCTCGACCTTGCCGCGCGGGTGAAGGCCGGCGTGGTCTGGATCAACTGCACCAACATGCTCGATGCGGGCGCTGGGTTCGGCGGCTATCGCGAGAGCGGCTTCGGTCGCGAGGGCGCGCGCGAGGGGCTTTACGAATATCTCGCTGCAGACTGGGAAAAGAAGCTTTCCGCACCCAAGACATCGGAGACTTTCATTCCCTCCGCCTCTCCGGCGGGTGAGGGCAAGGTAATGGTCGAGGGCATCGACCGCACCATGAAGAACTATGTCGGCGGCAAGCAGGCAAGGCCCGATGGCGGCTATGTCTATTCTGTTGCCGGCAAGGGCGGCGTGCTGATCGGGCAGGCCGGCATCGGCAACCGCAAGGACATCCGCAATGCGGTCGAGGCGGCTTCGAAGGCCGGCGGCTGGGGCGGCGCGACCGGTCACAACCGCGCGCAGGTGCTCTACTATCTGGGTGAAAACCTGGAGGCGCGGCGCGCGGGCATGGAAGCCCTTCTGTGCGAGAGTACGGGCGTGAGTGCCAAGAAGGCGACCGAAGAGTTCGACACCGCGCTGCGCCGCATCTTCTATTACGCCGCGCAGGCCGACAAGTTCGACGGCGCGGTTCATTCCACCCAGTCGCGCCATGTGACCCTTGCCATGAACGAGCCCTTTGGCGTGATGGGCATTGCCTGCCCGGATGAGGCCCCGCTTCTGTCTCTGGTATCTCTGGTGCTGCCGGCCATCGCCATGGGCAACCGGGTTGTGGTGGTGCCGTCCGCGCGCCATCCCCTGATCGCCGGCGATTTCTATCAGGTGCTCGACACGTCCGATGTGCCGGGCGGTGTGGTGAACATCGTCACCGGCGAGCGCGATCTTCTGGTGAAGACGCTTGCCGAGCACGACGAGGTGGCCGCGCTCTGGTATTTCGGCTCGGCGGAAGGCAGCGCCATGGTCGAGAAGGCATCGGCCGGGAACCTGAAGTCGACCTGGGTCAACAATGGTCGTATGCCGGACTGGCTCGATGACGCGCAGGGGCGCGGGCGCGACTATCTGCGCCGCGCCGTTCAGGTGAAGAACATCTGGGTTCCCTACGGCGCCTGACGCGCGTCTTACGTTCTACGAATTAGCGTTATGAAGGAATAAAATTCGCACCGGCCCGGCAGATATGTCGGTCCGGTGCGAACATTTTGCTTTTTGCGGGATTCAAATGTCTCGCAGTCATCGTGTTTGCCGGTTAGATTAGCCACGAAACTGCGGGTTCGTGGCCACGGGCCAGGCGACTGCGCGGTTTGGAGTTCGCAAAGGACAAGCAAGATGACAGCATCGCTGAAAGAGACGGGTCTGGGCCTTCGCAGGCTGACGATAAGTGTGGCGTTCGCCATTGTTGGCGCGACCGGCGCCATGGCGCAGGACAACGCAGACCCTTCCGCCGTCATTCGCATCGGCTCGCTCTATGAGCCGCAGAACCTCGACAACACGGCGGGTGCCGGGCAGGGCATCAACGAGGCCTTCAACGGCAATGTCTATGAGGGGCTGTTTCAGCTCACCGACGATGGCGACGTGGTGGAGAAGCTGGTCTCCGGTTTCGAGATGAGCGAGGACGGGCTCACCTACACCTTCACGCTGCAGCCGGATGTCACCTTTCACTCGGGCGATCCGCTGACGGCGGCCGATGTAAAACACAGCATCGAGCGTGTCACCGCCGAGACCTCGCAAAGCTCGCGCAAGCGCAGCCTGGCGAACATCGAGAGCGTGGAGGCCAAGGACGATACCACGGTTGTTGTCACCCTCAAGGAGCGCTCCATCTCGCTGCCTTACAATCTGACCTATGTGTGGATCGTCAACGATGCCGCCGAGGATCTGACCTCCAGTGAGGATGGCACCGGCCCCTATAAGCTCGACAACTGGCGGCGCGGTTCCAGCATCACCCTTTCGCCCTATGCAAACTACTGGGGCGAAAAGCCGAAGAATGGCGGCGTGACCTTCTCCTATTTCAAGGAGGCGACCGCGCTGAACAATGCGCTTCTGACAGGCGCGGTGGACATTATCACCAGCGTACAGAGCCCGGATTCCCTGATCCAGTTCCAGGACAATCCGTCGTTTGTCGTCACGGATGGCCAGTCCACCACCAAGGAAGTGCTTGCCTATAACGACCGCGTCGCCCCCTTCGACAATGTGAAGGTGCGCAAGGCCGTGGCCCGCGCCATCGACCGCGAGCGCCTGCTGAACTCCATCTGGGGCGATTACGGCACGCTGATCGGTTCCTTCGTTCCGCCGACGGACCCGTGGTATGTCGATCTGAACGATGTCGACGCCTACGACCCGGAAAGCGCCAGGGCGCTGCTGGCCGAAGCCGGCTATGCGGACGGTTTCACCTTCACGCTCGACACGCCGAACTACGACCCGCATCCGATCGTCGCCCAGTTCCTGCAAAACGAACTGGCCAAGGTCGGCATCACGGTAGAGATCAACATCATCACCGCCAATGAGTGGTACACGAAGATCTATCAGGCGCATGATTTCCAGGCGACGCTGCAGGAGCATGTGAACCACCGCGACATTGTGTTCTACGGAAACCCCAATTTCTACTGGGGCTACAACAACCCGCAGGTGGTGGAACTGATCGCATCGGCAGAAGCGAGCGGTTCCGAAGCCGAGCGTGATGAAAAGCTCACGCAGGCAAACCGCATCATCGCCGAGGATGCCGCCAGCGGGTGGCTTTATCTCTATCCGCAGATTGTGGTATCGACCGCGTCGGTCAGCGGGTATCCGGTCAACGGCCTGAACTCGCAGTTCTTCGCATACGATATCGTCAAGCAGGCTCAGTAACCGATCCGGCGAGCCGCCATACGGTTCCACCTCGCGTGGAATTGTCCTGAGGGAGGTTCCGATCCTCGTTTATATCGCCCGGCGGCTCGCCATTCTTTTCTTCTCGCTTCTGGCGGCCTGTGTGGTTCTGTTCATACTGCTCAGGCTTCTGCCCGGTGATCCGGCGAATTCGCTGATCTCCGTGGGCGCCGACGAGGCGCAGATCGCAGCCGCGCGGCGGCAGGTCGGCTCCGATCTGCCGCTTGCCCAGCAATTCGTCCAGTTCATCACCAGCCTGGCGCGTTTCGACCTCGGCACGTCCTTCATCAGCCGCACGCCGGTGCTGCCCGAAATCATGGACCGGCTGGCAGTCACGCTTCCGCTGACCGTGCTGTCGTTCCTGCTGGCGCTCGTGATTGCCGTGCCGCTCGGCATCCTCTCGGCGGTCAAGGCGGATCGCTGGTATGGCGCGGCCATCTCGGTCGTCTCGCAGCTCGGCATCGCCATCCCCGTCTTCTGGGTGGGCATTCTTCTGGTCACGCTGTTTGCCGTCAATCTGCGGCTCTTCCCCTCCGGCGGTTTTCCGCCGCGCGGCTGGGAAACGCCGGTCGAGGCGCTGCGCACGCTGTTTCTGCCGATCCTCACCATCGCCATCGTGATGTCCGCCTCGCTTCTGCGCTATGTGCGCTCGGCGACACAGGATGTGCTTGGAAGCGACTATCTGCGCACGGCGCGGGCGCTTGGCGCAGGCTTTTCCGAAGCGCTGGTGCGCCACGGCATCCGCAATGGCGCGGTGCCGGTCATGTCGATCCTCGGCATCGAGCTTGCCACGGCGCTGCTTGGTGCGGTGGTGGTGGAGCGGGTGTTCAACCTGCCGGGGCTTGGCTCCATGCTGTTGCTTGCCATCGAGCAGCGCGATTATCCGAACATTCAGGGCGTTCTCTTCATCTCCACGCTGCTCGTTCTTCTTATCGGTTTTCTGGCCGATCTCGGCCAGCGGCTGGTCGATCCGAGACTGCGTGAAAGCCGCGGAGCGCGGTCATGAGCGGGCAGGTGGAAACGGCGACGGTGCCGAACAGGCGCGGTTCGCTCACGCTTACTGTCGGGCTGGTTCTCGTCGGACTTCATGTGGCGGTCGCGGTGCTGACGCTGATGTGGACGCCCTACGACCCCACGGGCATGGCGGGCGGGCGGCTCGAAGCGCCGTCACTTGCCCATTGGGCCGGCACGGATCGTCTCGGGCGCGATCTCTTCACGCAGATCATGATCGGCTCGCGCATCGCGCTGATCGTCGGATTCGGTGCGGTGGCCATAGCGGCGACAATCGGCGTCACGCTTGGCGTTCTGTCGGCCTTCGCCACGCGTTATCTCGATGACATTCTGGCAGCCGCCTTCGACATTCTGATCGCTTTCCCAACGCTGCTTCTGGCAATGCTGGTGGTCGCCGCCACCGAGAGCGCCAGCCTGTTTTCGGCCACGCTGGCGCTGGGCATCGCCATTTCAGCCATTGTCGCGCGGCTGACCCGCATTCTCGCCAAGCGTGTTCTGTCGATGGATTACATCACCGCCGCGCGCACGGCGGGAGCCTCCTGGCCGAGCATCGTCTTCCGTCATCTCCTGCCCAACATATGGCCGATGCTGGCGGTGAATTTCGCGTTGCAGTTCGGCCTCGCGGTCATCGCGGAGGCTTCGCTTTCCTATCTCGGTCTTGGCGCACCGCCGCCCAACGCCTCGTGGGGGCGCCTGCTGCAGGAGGCGCAGGGCACTGTCTACACCGCGCCCTTCGGGGCCATTGCGCCGGGCATCGCGCTGGTCACGCTGGTGATCGGCATGAACCTTCTGGCCGATGGTCTGCGCGACGCGGGCGACCCGACCCGGAGGGGCCGGCGATGAGCCTTCTCGACATTCGCGGCCTGACGCTTGCCACTGGCGGTCAGACACTGGTTTCCGACGTCTCCTTCTCCATCGCGCCCGGCGAACGGCTTGGCCTGATTGGCGAATCCGGTTCCGGCAAGTCGCTCACCGCGCTTGCCACCATTGGTCTTCTGCCGCGTGGGTTCCGGGTCGAGGGCTCCATCCGGCTCGACGGCCACGAGGTGGTGGGAGCATCCGAAAGCGCGATGATCGCCCTGCGGGGTGCGGCGGCGGCCACGGTGTTTCAGGAGCCGCTCACCGCGCTCAACCCCTTGATGAAGGTTGGGAAGCAGGTTGCAGAACCGGTCTTCCGCAGGCATCGCCGCGCGGGTGAGGCGGTTGACCGCGCAGCCGTCGCGCGCGAGGTGCGGTCGCTGCTTGAGCGTGTTTCCCTGCCCGACATCGACCGGATCGTGAAGTCCTATCCTTACGAGATTTCCGGCGGCCAGAGACAACGCGTGGCCATTGCCATGGCGCTCGCCTGTCGCCCGAAACTGCTGATCGCGGACGAACCCACCACGGCGCTCGACGTGACCACACAGGTGGAAATCCTCGATCTTCTGTCCGGTCTGGTGCGCGAAGAAGGCATGGCGTTGCTTTTCATCAGCCACGATCTGCCGGTGGTGGCGCGCGTGACGGAGACTGTCGTCGTGCTGCGGCGCGGCGCGGTCATCGAACGGGGTGAGGTCCATACCGTGTTCGATGAACCGAAACACGAATACACGAAGGCGCTGGTCAATGCGGCCACCGCATTCGACAAGGCGCTGGGGCCTGCACGATGAGCCTGATTTCACTCGACAACGTGTCCTTTGGCTACTCGCGCAAGCAGCAGGTGCTGCACGATGTCTCGTTCAGCCTTCGTGCTGGTGTGAACGTGGGGCTGGTGGGGGAATCCGGCTCCGGAAAATCCACGATCCTGAAGCTCCTGCTCGGGCTGGCGCGTCCGACCGGCGGACATATCCGTTTTGGCGAGGCCGAGCTCAACCCGCGTGACCGCGCCTTCATGCGCGGGTACCGCAAGGCGGTTCAGGCGGTTTTCCAGGACCCCTATTCCTCGCTCGATCCGCGCCAGAAGGTGCAATCGATCATCGCCGAGCCATTGCGGGCGCTGCGTATCCCGGGCTCTCATCAGGAGGCGATTGAGAAAGCGCTCCACGATGTCGGCCTGCCGGCAGACGCCATCGACCGCTATCCGCATGAGTTTTCCGGCGGTCAGCGCCAGCGCATCGCCATCGCGCGCGCCATCGTCGCGCGGCCGCAACTCATCCTTGCCGATGAGGCGGTGAGCGCGCTGGATCTCTCGACGCGGGCGCGCATCGTCGATCTTCTCAAGGCGCTTTCGGAAGAGATGACGATCCTGCTCGTTTCGCACGATTTGGCCGTTGTCGCGGCGCTTTGCGAGGAGATCGTCATTCTTGAGAACGGGCGGGTCGTCGAAAGCGGCAGGACCGCCGACATTCTTGCAAACCCCGCGCACCCCTATACGCAGAAGCTGCTTGCGAGCGTGCCGCGGATGCCGGCCTGAGGCCGGCACCCGCTAAATACGCTTTATTGGTCGATCTCGACCCATAGCGGCTGGTGGTCGGAGCCCTGCGCATCCATGTCGATCCATGCACGCTTGACGCTCTCGGCCATGTTCGAGCTCACGACGCAATGGTCGATTCGCACGCCCGTGCCGATGAAGCTAACGCCTTCATCCTCATCATTACCGGCGGCCACCCATGCATCGGTAAACCCGCCATCCTGCACGAGGCGACCATGCTTCTCCGAGCGGTCGCCGATCAGCAACGCATATTCCTCGCTGTCGGGCGTGAAATTGAAATCGCCCATCACGATGGTGCTTTCGGGCACGGGCGGCGGCGGGATTTCATACCAGTCGCCCGCGATCTTTCCGCCCCATGCCGAACCACGATGGGAGGCGTTGAGGAGCAGGTCCATCGCATGATGCACCTGCGGCAGCCGCGTCTGCGGGCCGATATGATCGAAATGGACCGAGCAGAAGCGCAGCGGGCCGGCGTCCGTCACGATCACCGTTTCAATCATTGCGCGCTGCTGGTGATACTGGTTCGTCAGCGCCATCTTGGGCAGAAGATGGTTCATGGAGGAGAGGATCGGCCAGCGCGAAAGCACCATGTTGCCGACCTGCCGCCGGCGATGCGTGACCGTGCCGTCATCGGCGACGATCGAGGCGTCGATGTCGATGCCGGGACCATAGACCCAGTGATAATCGGGCAGGCGTGCGCCGATCTCCTGCGCCTGATGGACGAGGCCGGTGCGCGGGAAGTGGGTTTCCACTTCCTGCAGCGCGATCAGGTCCGCACCCTCAAGTTCCGAGACGATGCGGTCGAGGTTGAACTGCTCGTCCTTCCCTTTGGAATACTGGATGTTGTAGCTGACGAGCTTCATTGAATGGCTCCGGCAAAATGGGGTTGGCTGACTGCGGCGGATTTGTCGGCACGGCCGGCTGCCGCCACGATGCGCTTTTCGGTCGAGGGGTCGAAGAGATGCACGCTTTCAGGCGCAATCGAAAGCGAGCAGGGTGTGCCCGGCTTCGGGTGACTGCGCCCGGCGGAATGGAGCACGAAATCGCGCCCGGCGAGACGGCCATGCATGAGCCGGCCGCTGCCCTGTTCTTCGGAGAAATCGAAGGCGACGGTCAGAAGGTGCGGGTCGTTGGCTTCCGGCACGATCTTCAGATCCTCGGGGCGCAGGCCCACGATGACCGACTGGCCGGCGATGCTCCTGCCGATGTTGGGGTCTATGGGAAGGCGGAATTTTGTGTTGTCGATCACCGCGAAGGTTCCGTCTTCGGACACGCCGCAGGGCAGGAAATTCATGGCCGGCGAGCCGATGAAGCCGCCGACATAGACGCTGGCAGGCGCGTGGTAGACCTCTTCGGGCGTGCCGACCTGCTCGATCCGGCCCCCGTTCATCACCACAAGACGGTCTGCGAGCGACATGGCTTCCACCTGATCATGCGTCACGAAAACCGAGGTGGCCTTCAGCGCGCGGTGCAGGCGGCGGATTTCAAGACGCATCTGCACGCGCAGCTTGGCGTCGAGGTTGGAAAGCGGCTCGTCGAACAGGAACACTTTCGGCTCGCGCACGATGGCGCGGCCCATGGCAACGCGCTGGCGCTGGCCGCCCGACAGCTGCGCCGGCTTGCGGTCGAGAAGCTGGTCGAGACCGAGGCTTTTTGCCGTGGCTTCCACCTTCTGCATCCGCTCCGTCTTGCGCATACCGGCAACCTTCAGGGCATAGCCGATGTTCTGTGCCACGGTCATGTGCGGGTAGAGCGCGTAGTTCTGGAACACCATGGCGCAGCCGCGCTCGCGGGGTTCCAGCCTGTTGACCACCGTGTTTTCGATGGCGATCTCGCCAGCGCTGATTTCTTCAAGTCCGGCAATCATGCGCAGAAGCGTGGACTTGCCGCAGCCCGAAGGGCCGAGAATGACGATGAACTCGCCATCGTGAATATCGAGGTCGACACCGTGGACGACCTGGTTCTTGCCGTAGAATTTCTCGACTTTGCGAATGTTGATATCGGCCATGACGACAGCCTTTCCTAACGTTATTTTTCGGTGCTGATGAGGCCGCGCACGAACCAGCGTTGCATCAGGACAACGACGAGCAGCGGCGGCAGCATGACGATGAGTGTGCCGGCCATGGCGACGTTCCAGTCGGCAATGGCGTCAGGGCCGGGGATGAGACGGCGCAGCTCCATCACCACGGTGGAGTAGTTGGCCCGGTCGGTGATGATCAGAAGCGGCCACAGATACTGGTTCCACGCATAGACGAACATGATGGTGGCAAGGGCCGCGATGTTGGTGCGCGACAGCGGCAGAAGCACTTCGATGAAGAAGCGGAACGGGCCGGAGCCGTCCATCTTGGCCGCTTCCACCAGTTCGTCGGGAATGGTGAGGAAGAACTGGCGATAGAGAAATGTGCCGGTCGCCGTCGCCACCAGCGGCAGGATCAGGCCGGTATAGGAATTCAGCATGTTCCATTCGAGCGAGAGCTCGACGCCAGAGATCTGCGCGATGAGCCAGCTTATGCCCGTTGCATCGAGAATGGTCTGGAACGGGTAGAGCGCGTTGGCGGCCACTGAGTAGGTGGGCACGATGCGCACTTCCAGCGGCAACATCAGGGTGATGAAGATCACCCAGAAAAACACCATGCGCAGGCGGTAGTTGAAGAACACGATGGAGAAGGCGCTGATGGCCGAGATGATCACCTTGCCGATCACGACGGCGATGGCGACGATCATGGAGTTCATGAACTTCACGCCGAATTCTGCGCGGGTCCATGCGGCGGTGAGGTTGTTCCACAATTCACCGCCCGGCAGGTAGTGCACGTTGGGCGAGTTGACCTCGGCCACCGTCAGCGTGGCGGCAACGAATGCGAGCCAGATCGGCACGATCAGAAGCAGGGCGCCGGCGACGAGGATCACATGCGTGAGAATGTTGAGGAGTGGGGTGCGTTCGATCATGGCTGGCTCCTCACGTGTAGTGCACGCGGCGTTCGATGAAGCGGAACTGGAAGAACGTCATGAGGATGACGAGCCCCATGAGAACCAGCGATTGCGCGGCGGCACCGGAATAATCGAGCCCCTGAAAGCCATCCACATAGATCTTGTAGACCATGAGCTCGGTGGCGCGGGCCGGACCGCCCTCGGTGAGAATGTCGACGATGCCGAAGGAGTCCGTGAAGGAATCCGTCATGTTGATGACCAGCAGGAAGAAGATGGTCGGCGCGAGCAGCGGCAGTTGCAGGTCGAGCATGCGGCGCATCACGCGCGCGCCATCCATGGAGCCGGCCTCGATCAGCGAGCGCGGAATGGACTGCAGCCCGGCCAGAAAGAAGATGAAGGAATAGGAGACCTGCTTCCACGCCTGCGTGATGATGATCGCGGTCATGGCGTCGACGCCGGAGAGCGCCGGGTTCCACAGGCCGGGCGACAGCGTGTTCAGATAGGCAAAGACACCGGACTGCGGATTGAAAAGAAAGCGGAACGCGAGCGCGGCGGCTGGTGCCGCGATGGCATAGGGCCAGATCATGCCGACGCGGAAGAAGCGATAGCCGCGCAATTGCCTGTCGGCGAAGAGCGCCAGCACCAGCGCGATGGACATGGCAAGCCCGGTCGAAAGCACGGCAAAGACGATGCTGCGCCAGATCGAGGCCCAGTAGGTTTCGTCGGAGAACACGGCCTTGAAATTGTCGAGCCCGACCCATTGATTGCCGCCGCCGAAGGGCTGCTCAAGGGTGAAGGCCCAATACATGGCCTGCGATGCCGGCCAGTAGAAGAACACGAAGATGATCAGCAACTGGGGGGCAATGAAGAGATAGGCCAGCCAGTTGGCCTTGAAATAAGCGCGCTTTTGCATGGACGTTCCGGGGGTTGCGGAGACAGGCTGAAATGGTTGCGCCACGGCTCGGTGAGCCGTGGCGCAGCGTGTTTGGCCTGCTTCAGGGAAGCGTCTTGCCTGCGTAGGTGCGCTCGAATTTGCGCAGGATCGTGTTGGAGCGGCTGACAGCGTCGTCCAGCGCCTCCTGCGGGGTCTTCTGGCCGCTCAGGACTGCCTGCATCTGCGAGGTCCACTCGGCGCGGATCTGCACGAAGTTTCCAAGACGGATGCCGCGGGTCAGTGGCGTGACCGGCGTGTAAGTGAGGGATTCAATGGCCTTCTCGCGGCCCTTGTAGGGGCGCTCGTCGTAGAAGCCTTTCTTGACGAGATAGTCGAAGCCTTCGTCAGTCACCGGAATATAGCCTGTCACCGTGCTCCAGAATTCGGCGGATTCGGGCTTGGCGAGGAATTTGAAATATTCGGCAGCGCCGCGATACTGTTCATCGGTCTTGCCGGAAAGCGTCCACAGCGATGCACCGCCCACGACCGAGTTCTTGCGCTCCGTGCCTTCATAGACCGGCAGCATGGCCACGTCCCAGAGGAACCCTTCGCCGACCTGCTCGGTGACGGCCTGGTGGCTTGCGATGGAACCGAAGTAGTGCGCGCACTCGCCCGCTGCAAAGGCATCGCGCTCGGAGAGGCCGGTTTCACGGGTCTTGATGACCAGAAGGCCCTCGTCGATCCAGCGCTTGATGTTCTTCATGTGCTTTGCATGAAGCGTGGTGTTGAACACCACTTCGGCGTCGAGGCCGTCATAGCCATTGTTCTTCGTGGCGATCGGCTCACCATGAACCATGGAGAACTGCTCCAGGTCGACCCATGAGGATGGCGCATAGCCAGCGGGGCATGCGCTGCCGGCTTCCTTGAGCTCGCGCAGGACCTGCTCATACTCTTCCCAGGTCTTCGGCGCCTCGTCGCGGCCGATTGATTTGTAGGCGTCGACGTTCCAGTACATCATCGCCGTCGAGGAATTGAACGGCATGGACCACAGACGGCCCTGCGAATCCGCATAATAGTTGGCGATGCCCGGGAAATAGGAATCCCAGTTGATGTCGATGCCATGGTCTTCCATCAGCTTGTAAGCCGGGTAAACCTGGCCGGAGAGCATCAGGTCAGGTGCCGAGACCTCAACACCCTGCACGATGGTGGGGTGCTTCTTGGCGCGGAAGGCGGCGATGGTGTTCTGCAGAGCCGTGGCATAATCGCCCTGGCTGACGCAGGAAATTTCGTATGTGTCCTGGGAGGCGTTGAAACGGTCACAGGTGGCCTGAACCTGGTCGCCTAACTGGCCTGTCAGGCCATACCAGTATTCGAATTTCACCTTCTCGGCCATGGCCGATGTGGACAGTGCCAACAGCGCGAACGCGCTTGCGATGAATGTCTTTTGCATCTTGGTTTCCTTGGGTGGAAGAAGCGGTCGCCGGCACCAATACCGGTCGCGCCTTGGCTATCGGTGCGCCTTGACAGTCGGGTGACCGCGAAATGAAACTTATTTGACAGTGCCCGGCTATATTATTAGCCGACTACTTTCTCGCGTTCGGCACTGCCTTCCGCATGGTTGCGCCGTTTGCCGAACAGGCCGTCGGCCATTTCCGCGTGACGGTGAATGTAGTCATGGAAATGCACGAGCGTGCTGTGCTCGTCCGCCAGAACCACGGCGTACTGAGCGGGGCCATCGAGCCGCAGCGGCTGGCCGGGCATGCCTGGCAGGTGCGCGTTGACGTCGTAGTGGTTGCCCGAAATCGTGGTCAGCGGGATGCCGTGCCACAGGCCCGTCGTCTGCCGGTGCACATGTCCGGCAATCACCTGACGAATGTCGGGGTGCGTCTTCAGAACATCGCGGAACCTGTCGGATTCCTGCAGCTTGATCTGGTCCACGGGCATGTGGAGATCGTTTGCATGGTGGTGCATGACGATGATGACGGGCTGGTCCTTCGCCTCTTCGAGGCGTGCAGCGAGCCATGACAGCCGCGTTTCGCACAGAACGCCGCTGACAATCTCCGGCTCGGAGGAATCGATGACGATGACGCGATAACCCTTTGCATCGATGGCCTTCTGGATATGGCCGTTTTCATCGTCGTGCAGGGTGCCGAACACCTGCTTGAACCGGTCTCGGTGATCGTGATTGCCGAGGGTGGGCACGACCGGCATTTTGAGCTGATCGATCAACCGGTCGAGAATCTCATAGGCGGGAACTTCACCGCGATCGGCAAGATCGCCGGCGAAGATGCAGAAATCCGCGTCGCCATGGTTGGTGTTGGCGCTGTCGATAGCCGCCTGAAGGCGCCTGGTCGTGTCCAGGCCGTTTGTGGCGACACCCTCGGGTGAAAGGTGAATGTCGCTCATGACGATGAATTTCAGCATGACTGTCCCGCTTTTGTGTTGGGTCTTGTTTCATGGGCCGGATGGCCGATGAGCAGCGGGTATCATTTCTCCGTGTCGGGCAACTGACAGATTTGTTGCGGCTGCACGACAGTGCGGTGACTGGAGGCGTGGAAGCGGATGAGAAGCTTCAGGCTTCGGCGGGGATCGCGTATTTCTCGATCATGGTTTCGAGATAGCTCGCCGCTTCATCGCCCTTGAGCGCGTCGCCCCAGAGGCCCTCGGCGATGTCTTCATGCAGTTTCATCGCTTCGGGAGCGGAGGTGATGAGCGCCACGCCGACACGAATGTTCGGCTGTTCGCCGAGCCGGAAGGGGCTGATTGCCAGCACCGATCTATCCTGCTGGCGGAATATCTGGAAACTTGTCGCCGGGACCGGTTCGCGCACAATGCCGATCTGGATGCCGATAGGCTGCTCGCGCAGCATGGAAAGAATGTATTCGGCCTCGCGGCGCGCCTGCAGGCGGCGCTTGTTCACCACGTCAGGCGGCAGGTCGTGCCGTCCGATGAGGCCGTGAAGCAGAAACCCTTCCAGATCGGACGAGGCGATGAGGCTCACGATCAGCGGGCGGCGCAGGCGAAACGCCTTCTTTCGTGCCCGCAGAATGTCGATCAGCGCATCCACCACTTCGCCCGAAAGCCCCTCGGGATCGATCTCGGGCGGCACGGATTCCCGCAGCACTTCCTGCAGCGCGTCGTCATAGGCATCCGAGGTCAGTAGATAGGAGACGGGACTGAACAGGCCGATCACCTGCTGGCAGTCATCTTCAAGCTGGCGCATGCGCTCAAAGAAGGCGATGGCGCTCGACACATATTCCACGCCCACGCCCATCAGGCTGGGCAGCGAAACGCCCAGCTCGTCGGCGATGCTCGTGAGCATCTCGATCTTGCGGATTTCGCCTTTCTCGGCGCGGTAGAGAGCGGCGCGCGAGATGCCGAGCTTCTCTGCCAGTTCGTCGGGAGCAAGGCCCTTGCCGAGACGATACGCGCGCAGCCGGGCACCGATGTCGCTGAATCTGATCAAGTCGCCCTGTGACACGCTTTTTTCTCGCAAGTTCCAGTTCCTTCCGTTATCGGGTGCCCTGTATCGGGTTGTCAACGAAGATGCTCAAATAAGCGTTGAAAGCTCATAAATTGGACAAAAGTGCAACCCGTCTCAATTTTGAGAATTTCGTTGACAGGCTATTTCGGGGCTCGTAGTCTGCGTTTTCAAAAAAGCAATGGAGGCGGAACAATGAAACATCTCATTCGCAAACTGGCTGCAACGACTGTTATGGGCGTGGCTGGCGCGGCATTCGCGACAGGCGTCTGGGCGGCGGATTTCGTGGCCAAGATCGGTCATCTGGAATCGGCGCAGCAGTCGCGTCACGTTCATCTTGAAAAAGTGGCCAAGCTGGTCAATGAGCGCACCGACGGTGCAGTTGAGTTCCAGCTCTTCCCGCAGGGCCAGCTCGGCCAGCAGCGCGAGATGACCGAGGGCGTTCAGCTTGGCACGCTCGAGGCAACCGTCGCGCCGGCAGCCTTCCTCGGAGGTTTCAACCCCGCCGTTTCGATCATGGACATTCCGTTCCTGCTTCCCGACAATGACGAGACCGCGCAGAAAATCCGCGGCGGCGCATTCGGTGAGGCGCTCTGCGAAAGCTTCAATTCGCGGGGTGTGACCTGCATCGGCCTGTGGCCGAACGGCAAGAAGAACTTCACCTCTTCCAAGCCGCTCGCAAGCCTTGAGGACTTTGCCGGCCAGAAATTCCGCGTGATGGATTCCAACATTCTGATCGAGCAGTTCAACTCGCTTGGCGCTTCGGCCATCGCGCTTCCCTTTGGCGAGCTCTATACGGCGCTGCAGACCGGCGTGGTCGATGGCGAGGAAAACCCGCTCGACACCATCCAGCGCATGAAATTCTACGAAGTGCAGAAGCACCTTGTCCTGTCCGACCACGGAGCGATGGAGGACGTGATCCTCTTCAATCCGGCCTGGTGGGCGAGCCTTCCCGAAGAGCATCAGAAGACCATTGTCGATGCCTTCAACGAAGTCATTCCCGAATTGATCACCCACAAGGCCGAGGCTGTCGCTGCAGCACTTGAGGAGATCAAGGCATCCGGCATCGACATCCGCGAGATGAGCGACGATGAAAAGGCCGCGTTCCGTGACAAGATGTACCCGGCCGCGCGCGCCGCTTACATTGAGCGCGCCGGCGAAGAGGGCGAGAAGCTGATCGCCATCTACGAAAAGGAATATGAGGCGGCAGGCGCAAAGTAAGCGCCGCCTCTTACCTGAACCAAAGCATTGACTTTCATATGCCGGGCTCCCTCGCGGGCCCGGCAGCGGTTCCCTTTTTCCAAGGATTGAGACGTTGAAAGCACTTGCCATCATCAGAACAGCCGAGCGCATAGCAGCGGTCTCCATCTTCCTGGTCATGGTCGCGCTCTATTTCGCCAATGTTCTGGCGCGTCAGGTCGGTGGCACGTTTGCCTCCGAGTTCGCCTGGGTAGAGGAAGCCGTGCGGCTGATGAGCCTCTTCCTCGTGTTCCTCACGGTCGGTCTTGCCCTTGAGAAGGGGCGTCATGCCGGCGTTCATACCTGGCGCGACCGCATTGCGCGGGCGACAGGGCTGCCGCTGAGAAAGATCATCGATGCGGTCGGCTTTGTGTTCTGCATTTATCTTGTCTGGCTCGGCTACCAGATGACCGCCTTCGTATACGGCATGGGTCAGAAGAGCCCGACGCTGAACATCCCGGTCTTCTGGATCTATCTCGCGCCCACCATCGGTTTTGCGCTTATGGCGCTGCGCTTCGCGCTCAGCTTCTTCGGCCGCATCGATCGCTTCGCCGGACAGGCGTCGGAGGAATAATGATCCTTTTCGCACTCGTCATCATTGTCGCGGTTCTGCTGCTGGTCCTCGGTTTCGAGATGTTTCTCGTGCTGGGCGTGCCGGCGCTCATGATCAAGGAATTCTTCTACGGCAACCTGCCTGATCCGGTGGTCATTCAGAAGGTTCTCGGCGGCATCAACCACACGACGCTTCTGGCCATTCCCTTCTTCATCCTTGCGGCCGAACTGATGGGCGAGGGGCAGATCGCCCGCCGCCTCACCGGGCTCGTCAAGGTGCTGGTCGGTCATCTGCGCGGCGGCATGGGCTACACCACCATTGGCGGCTCCATGGCGTTCGGCTCGGTCTCCGGCTCCGCACCGGCCACCGTCGCGGCCATGGCGCGCATGGTCTATCCGGAAATGCGCAAGGCCGGTTTCAGCGACAAATTCTCGCTCGGCCTCATCGTTTCCAGCGCCGAGACGGCGCTGCTCATTCCGCCGTCCATCACCTTCATCATCTATGGCTGGATGACAGGCACCTCGGTTGCCAAGCTGTTTGTCGGAGGTCTTGCCGTCGGGCTGGTGCTTGGCCTCGCCTTCGCCATCATGGCGGCGCTTGAAGCGCGCCGCTCCGGCGTCGAACGCGGCCCGCGGACAAGCTGGCGCGAGCGTCTTGTCGCAATCCGGGAGGCCGGCTGGGCGCTGGGCATGCCGATCATCATTCTGGGCGGCATTTACAGCGGCTATTTCACACCCACCGAGGCGGCGGCCGTCAGCGTCGTCTACGCCATTTTCGTGGAAGGTGTGATCTTCCGCGAGCTCACCTGGCGCAAGCTTTTCGCCGTCACGGAGCGTGCGGCCATCTCCACCGCGATCATCTTCATCCTTCTGGCGATGGGCGGGCTGCTTTCCTACTTCATCACGCTGGCGCAGGTGCCTTCGGCGATCACCGCGTTTCTTGAAGCGATCCACGCCGGGCCGGTCATGTTCCTGTTGATCGTGAACATCAGCTTCCTGATTGCGGGCATGTTCATCGATCCGAATTCGGCGCTCCTGATCCTCGTGCCGCCGCTTTATCCGGTGGCTCTGGCGCTCGGCATCGATCCTGTCCATTTCGGCATGATCGTTACGCTGAACATCTCAATCGGCATGATCACGCCGCCCTTCGGGCTCGACATCTTCGTGGCGTCCTCGACGCTCTCCAAGCCGGTTCTGACGATCATTTCGGGCCTGTGGCCCTTCATCATCGCGAACCTCATCGTGCTGGCGATCATCACCTATGTGCCGGACATTTCCACCTTCCTGCCACGCCTCGTGTTCGGATGACGGGAATGCCAGAAAGGATTGAACCGATGGACGATATACCGTCAATCAGGGCGTTCGAGCTGCCGCTTTCGGTCAAAAGCAACGAGCCGGTGAATGGCGAATACCGTCTTCTGGTTCTTGCGGCGCCGCACGACATCCTGAAGCGCTGCCGTGCAGGGAAGTTCTTTCATCTTCTGTGCCCGCAGGCCGGCGGTGAGACACCCTATCTGCGCCGACCCATGAGCATTTACGGCTTCTATCCCGAGAAGGGAGAGCTGCATTTCCTCTACAAGGTGACGGGTGCTGGAACCCGCGCGCTGGCCTCGCTGGCGCTGGGCGACAGGCTGAATGTTCTCGGTCCCCTGGGCGAGCCCTTCACCATTGCCGACGATTGGCAGAACCTCGTTCTGGTGGCGCGAGGGGTTGGGCTTGCGACACTTGCCCCGCTGGCGCTGGAGGCCAACCGTCTTGGCCGCAGGCTCACCGCGATCTGCAGCGCGCGTCATCCCGATTATCTGATGTCGACGGATTATTTCGCGTCGCTCGGCGCGGATGTCATCACGCTGACCGATGCGGAAGGCACATCGGATCTCGACAATCTGGAAAAGGTCATCGAGGGGCTGATCGCGGCCGGTCGCGCCGATGCTTTCTACACCTGCGGCTCCAACCGCATGCTCAGGCTGTTGCAGACCATCGGCGAGCGGCACGGCATACCCGGCCAGATCGCGCTGGAGCAGCAGATGGCCTGCGGCATCGGCATGTGCCATTGCTGTGTTCGCCCGTTCAATCGTGGCGACCGTCAGGTGCATCTGAGGGTATGCCGCGAAGGTCCCGTCTTCGACATGATGGAGGCGATCGCATGGTAGATCTTTCTGTCGATATCGGCGGGCTCAGGCTCAAGAACCCGATCATGCCGGCATCGGGCACCTTCTCCGAGGATCTCGCGGAGGTGTTCGATCTCGACCGGCTTGGCGCGCATGTGACCAAGACCATCACCCGTGGCTGGCGCGACGGCAATCCGACGCCGCGCGTCTGCGAGGTGAACGGATCGATGCTCAACTCCATCGGCATTCCGAGCAAGGGCGTGGGGGCTTTCATCGAGAAGGTCGTGCCGTTCTATGCGCATTACGAGACGCCGCTCGTCGTCTCCATTTCGGGCAACACGGCGGATGAATTCGCAACGCTGTGTTCCGAGGTCAGTGTTCTCGGCGTTGCGGCCATCGAAGTCAACATTTCGTGCCCGAACATCGAAGAAGACGGCAAGGCGTTCGCCATCCGCCCGTCTTCCACCCATGACGTGATGCGCAGGCTGCGCGCGGCGACCGACCTGCCGCTCTGGGCAAAGCTCACACCCAATACGGGTGAAACCTCTGAAGTGGCGCGCGCCGCTGAAGAGGGGGGTGCCGATGCGCTGGTGGTGGCCAACACCATCCTTTCGATGGCCATCGACATCAACACGCGCCGGCCCAAGCTTGGCAATCTCATGGGTGGCCTGTCCGGCCCGAGCCTCAAGCCCATCGCTCTGCGCATGGCCTATCAGTGTGCGCGTGCGACCAAGATTCCCGTCATTGGTTGCGGCGGCATTTCCACGGTGGAAGACGTGATCGAATATCTGATCGCCGGGGCATCCGCCGTTCAGGTCGGCACCGCCACCTTTATTCACCCGACGATCATGCTGTCGCTGATCGATGGTCTGGAAGACTGGCTTTCCAACCAGGGGCTTTCCTCGGTGAAAGACCTGATCGGCACGGTGATCGATGGCGAACAGGATGAGGCGGTCGTCTTCATGGAAGCAGCGCCATGAACGCGCAGCCCGCTCCGCTCGCCGATGTCCGGGCGCAGGATCACGCGCTCGCCGCGCGCCTTTTCGACGATGTGGCGCGTCTTTCGCCGGACGTGGAAGGCGTCAGTCGTCCGGCCTTTTCCGAGATCGAGACGCGGACGCTGAAATATCTTGAAGACGTAGCGAAGACCGAGGGGCTGGCGGTCTGGTACGATGCAGGTTGCAACGCGCTTTTCTCGCTGCCTGAGGACCGCGATGCCGAGCGTGTCGTCGTCGTCGGCTCCCATGTGGACAGCGTGCCATTCGGCGGGAATTTCGACGGGCTGGCCGGTGTTGTCGCGGGGCTCATCTGTTTGATCCGCGCCCGGCGCGAGGGGCGCCGCTTTGCAAAACCGGTGCATGTGCTCGCCATGCGTGGCGAGGAAAGCGCCTGGTTCGGCCCGTGCTATATCGGCTCGAAGGTGCTGACCGGCACGCTTTCAAAGCGCGAGCTTGAAGAAACCCACAAGGGCGATGGTCGCACGCTGGAAGAGCACATGGCCGATATCGGCCTGCCGGTCGAAGATATCCGGGCGCAAAAGCCACTGATGGATGTCAGCCGCATGGAGGCCTATCTCGAACTTCACATCGAGCAGGGGCCGCTCCTGATCGGCAAGAACATTCCGGCGGCCGCTGTGTCGGGCATTCGCGGCAATATCCGCTACCGCTCGATCACCTGTCACGGCGAGGCCGGACATTCCGGCGCGGTGCCGAAGGCCTATCGGCGTGATCCCGTGCTTGCCATGGCCGATCTTCTGGTGCGGCTCGATGAAAGCTGGACGACGATTCTGAACAAGGGCGACGATCTTGTGCTCACCAGCGGTGTCGTGGCGACCGATCCGGAAAAACATGCCATGTCCCGGATCCCCGACCGTGTGTCGTTCAGCCTCGACATGCGCAGCCAGAAGCCGGAAACGCTGGACGACATGCGCGCGCTTCTGAAGAGCGAAATACGCGAGATCGAACGCGACCGGCGGGTGCGTTTCGAGCTTGGCGAAGAGCTTCGTGTCGAGCCGGCGCTGTGCGACAGGGGGCTGGTCGCAGGCCTTGAAGAGGCCATGCGCCAGGTCGGACAGGAGCCCTTCGTCATGCCGAGCGGCGGCGGGCACGACGCAGCCGTGTTCGCTGCCGCCGGCGTTCCCTCCGCCATGGTGTTCGTGCGCAACCGGAATGGCTCGCACAATCCGCAGGAAGCGATGGAGATCGACGATTTCCTTGCCGGCGTGGATATCCTTTCTGCTTTCCTTGCGAGGGCGGAGTGACAGTGCGGAGTCTTCTGGAAACGAATCTCCTCATTGCCGGGCTGGCTCAGGCGGGAGATTGCTGTTAGCGAAAAGGCCCGATCAACGAACAGGACCACGACATGTTCTCCAACACCTTTCCCGACCAGTCCGCCATTTCGCAGATGGTCGCCCGCATGCTTCTGGAGATCGAGGCGGTGCATTTTCGCGCCGAGCAGCCGTTCACCTTCACGTCTGGTCTTGCAAGTCCCGTCTATATCGACTGCCGCAAGTTGATCTCCTATCCGCGCGTTCGCGCTGCGATCATGGATTTTGCCGCTTCCGTCATCTTCCGCAATGTTGGTTTCGAGCAATTCGATGCGGTGGCAGGCGGCGAGACGGCTGGCATTCCCTTTGCAGCCTGGCTTGCCGAGCGCATGGGCCTGCCGATGCAATATGTGCGCAAGAAACCGAAAGGCTTTGGCCGCGATGCGCAGATCGAGGGTGCATTGAGCGAAGGCGCGCGCGTGCTGCTGGTCGAGGACCTGACCACCGACGGCGGCAGCAAGATCAAGTTTGCCGAGGCCGTGGCGCGCACCGGCGCGCAGGTCACCGACACCTTTGCCGTGTTCTATTACGACATCTTCCCCGACACGCCGAAGCGGCTTGAAGCTGCCGGCATGCGGTTGCATCATCTGGCCACCTGGTGGGATGTGCTCGCTGTCTGCAAGGAAGAAAATCGCTTTTCGCCGGAAACGATCGCTGAGGTCGAAAAATTCCTGAATGCGCCGACAGAATGGTCGGCGAACCATGGCGGCATTTCAGAACTGCCGCAGTAAATCCCAAAGGACCTGGATCATGTTTGAGACGTTTTTGAAGGATCTGAACGAGCAGGGCGGAAGCGTTCGCGCCTATGAAGGCTGCGCGGTCAAGGCCCACGCCCGCATCACCAGCGAGCCGGAAAACGCCGCTGCCCTTCTGCTCATCGCCTATGCGGCGCAGCGTTTCGTGGAAGCCTATGACGACCAGCCGCTCACCATGACGGCGGCGGACGAAGAGCTGGAGCTCTTCACCGAGATCGTCAACACGCTCGATGCGGCTTTCAAGGACGGGTCCGAGGCTGAAAAGCTGTCCGCCCTCAACAAGGCTTCGGCGCGTCTCGCTGCGACGATCAAAGCCGGATAACAGGCTCCAAACCACTGGCATGTCACGCGCTCGCCGGGTTTCTCCGGCGAGCGATTTCGTTGTGCGCCGGTCACGGGCAAATACCCGTTTCCTTTCCTCCACGCATGCGATAGCTTCGCGCCCGAATTCGCATGGGAGCCCGGTTTGCATCTGTATTTGAGGTTTTGCGCCGTGCTGGATCGGCTGGCGACGGCGTTTTGTGTCCTTGCCTGCCTGGCTCTGACGGCCAGCGTGCTTGCCATCGTGGTGATGCGCTATGGTTTCGGCATCGGCTTCATCGAGCTGCAGGATTTCGCCTCCTACACATTTGCCGTGCTTCTGATCTTCTCCGTGCCGGTCTGTCTTCGCAGGGGCGGGCATGTGCGCGTTGAGGTTCTTTCTGAGAATCTTTCACCCACCTACGCGCGTATCGCGGATGCGGTTGCGGTGCTCCTGTTTCTCATGCCGGTGTTCGGGCTGATCATCTGGGCCGACTGGGCGGATCTCGCCTATTCCTGGTCCATCCGCGAGGCTTCGGTCGAAACGGGTGGGCTTCCAGGCCTGTTCATCGTCAAGACGGCCCTGCCGCTCGGGGCTGCGATGATGATCCTGCAGGGGATCGCCATGGTGCTCGCGCCGGACGCACAACGCATCGCCGAAGACGAGCCGGCCCTATGACCCTTTCGGAATTGTTTCTGTGCCTGATGCTGGTCGGGCTGTTCGCCGGCATTCTGAGTGGCATTCCGGCCATGCTCGCCATTGCCGGTGTGCCCTTTGTCGTCGCGGTCATTGCCAGCCTCTTCGGCGCGTTCGATCTGTCCTTTCTGGATTTCTTTCCAAGCCGCGTCTGGGGCGTGATGAGCAACACGCTTTTGATGTCGGTGCCGCTGTTCATTCTGATGGGGGTGGTGCTGGAGCGGTCGCAGCTTGCCGAGCGCATGCTCGAGGTCCTGCGCGAGATGCTTGGCGCATCGCCCCGCGGCCTTGCCCTTTCCGTGTTGCTCTTCAGCGCGCTCATTGCGGCGTCCACCGGCATTGTCGGCGCAACGGTTGTCATGCTCGGCCTCGTCAGCCTGCCCGCCATGCTGCAGGCGGGGGTTTCGCCGCGCGTGTCGAGCGGCATCATCTGTGCCAGTGGCACGCTGGGCCAGATCATTCCGCCGTCCATCCTGCTCGTGCTTCTGGGCGACCAGATCGGCAACACCTATCTGGAAGCGCAGCAGAAGGCCGGCAATTTCGCGCCCGACGCCGTGTCCGTGGGCGATCTCTTCGCCGGCGCGCTTTTGCCGGGGCTGCTGCTCGTTGGCCTCTATGGTATCTATATCCTGTTTACTCTGCGCGGCGCGCACACGGCCATTGAGAATACCAGCCGCAAGCGGGTTCCGCTGAGCCGTATCCTTGGCGTTTTCCTGCCGCCGCTCCTGCTCATTCTGGCAGTGCTGGGGTCCATTCTCGGCGGTGTGGCGACCACAACGGAAGCGGCCGGCCTTGGCGCCGTGGGCACGATCCTGCTCGCCGGTTACACGCGCGGCGGTGTTGGCCGCATCGGGCGGGGCGTCATCCTCTCTGCCGTTGTCGCGGGCGGCGTTCTGGTGCTCCTGCGCGCTTTCGGGTTTGTGCCGCCATCCGGGCTTGGCACTTCGGCCGGCTTCGTTGCGCTCCTTGCTGCCACGCTGATCGCCGCAGGCGTCGCCTTTTCCGGCTGGCGGCTGATGCGTACGGATATTCTCGTTCCAGCCGTCATCGATACGCTGCGCATCTCCGGCATGGTGTTCGGCATCGTCATCGCGGCCTCCATGCTCTCGCTGGTGTTTCGTGGTTTCGGCGGCGACGAGCTGGTCGCGGGCTTTCTGGAGCAGGTGCCAGGCGGCAAATGGGGGGCGCTTGCCCTCGTTATGGTGGTTGTCTTTTTCCTTGGCTTCATCCTCGAAGCCGTGGAGATCATCTACATCGTCGTTCCCTTGCTCGGCGCGCCCATTCTGGCCACCGATTTCTCGCCCGTCTGGTTTGCCGTCCTGCTCGCCATGAACCTGCAGACCTCGTTTCTGACGCCGCCCTTCGGCTTCGCGCTTTTCTATTATCGCTCGGTTGCGCCGCGCAGCATCACGACCCTGGAGATCTATCGCTCGGTGATCCCGTTCGTGGCCATACAGCTTGTCGCTCTGGTGCTTCTCATCACATTTCCGGCTGTGGTTACATGGCTGCCGGACATGCTCTTCAGATAGTCGTTGTTCAGGAGGAAACCCGACATGAAACGCAGAACATTCCTTACGGCTGGTGCCGGCGCCACGGCTGCGGCGCTCGCCACCCCGGCCATTGCGCAGGGCAAGATCGAGTGGAACCTGCCCACCAGCTTTCCCAAGAATGCGCCGGGCGTGGGCACCAACGTCACCGGCTTCGCCGAAAAGGTGGCCGCCATGTCCGATGGCCGGCTGACCTTCAAGGTTTTCGGTGGTGGCGAGCTGGTGCCGCCCTTCGGCGTGGAGGATGCCGTGCAGCAGGGCAAGGCCCCGGTCGGGCACAACCCGCCCTATTATGCCGCCGGCAAGAACCCGTCGCTGCACTGGTTCACCGCGGTGCCCTTCGGCATGACGGCAGCCGAGCATTATGCATGGCTGCGTTATGGCGGCGGTCAGGAGCTGTGGGACGACATCTACGCCCAGCGCAACCTGAAGCCGCTTTATTCCGGCAATTCCAACACGCAAAGTGCAGGCTGGTTCAAGTCCGAGATCAAGTCGCTGGACGACCTCAAGGGTCTCAACATGCGCATCGCCGGCCTTGGCGGCGAGATGTATCGCAAGCTCGGCGTCAACGCCGTTCTGATGCCTCCGCCGGAAATCTTCCAGGCGTTGCAATCGGGTGCGCTTGACGCGGCTGAATGGGTCGGGCCGTTCCTCGATCAGGCGTTCGGCCTGCAGAAGATCACCAAGAACTGCTACCTGCCGGCCTATAACGAGCCGAGTGCGGCGCTTGCCATCGTTTTCAACAAGGACGCATGGGCCGAGCTTTCGCCCGACCTGCAGGCGATCTGCGAGGCGGCTGCTCTCGCAGCCAGCCAGGAGGCCCTTGCCCAGTTCGATTATCACAATGCCCGCGCCATGGCCGCGCTCGAAGCCGAGGGCGTCATCTTCCGCGATGTGCCGGACGATGTGGCCGAAGGGCTCAAGAAGGCATGGGAAGAGGTTCGTGACGAACTGACCGCCCAGAGCGAAGATGTTGCCCGCGTGCGCGAGAGCTATGACACCTTCCTGGCGGAAAGCGTGAAATACGCCAACGCCATGAACCTGCCGCTGCTCAAGCGGCGCTAGGAGTATCCGATACCGCAGTGGGCGGTTTCCGCCCACTGCGGTCCGGCTGCCGCATTCGTCGCAGTGACACTTTTGTCGAAATGTGTCACGAAGCTTCCATGAAGCCGATGCGTGACATGCTGAAGGATCGCCTTGCGACTGGCCTGATTGCCGGTCTTCTGGCCTATTTCCTCATCATGCAGGGTTTTGCTGCTGCCTTCGCTCAGGGTGCGATGGCAGGCACTGGCGGCATCCCCGGTTTCATTATCTGCACGCCGAGCGGCATTGGCCTTGCCGAAAGCGATGGGACTGCGCCGGCGCGCAGCGTGCATGACTGCTGCACCGCGCTTTGTCAGGCAGGCTGTGCCGTATCGCCGGCCCTGCCGGGTGAACATGCGGGGCTAGACTGTGCCTCCCGTGATGCTTTCTCCATTGCGCGCCTGCCCGGTGCGCTGGTTCTTCATCCTGTTGCGCTTGGCTTTCTTGCAGAGGCGCGCGCGCCACCGGCTTTCTCCATCTGACGCATTGAATCATGAAAACGTCCACGGGTGACCGTGGCCGGTATCTGCGCTTATGGAGACAAGACATGCGCATTTTGACCCGTACCCTAACGGCTGCAATGCTGTTCATTGCCGCCCCCGCATTCGCTGGCGATTACACGCTCGGCAAACTGGAGCTCGACCAGCCCTGGACCCGTGCGACACCGCCCGGTGCCAAAGCTGCAGGCGGCTTCGTTACCATCGTCAATGGCGGTGAAGAAGACGATCGGTTGGTCAGCGCCGAGGCCGCTTTTGCGGGCCGCGTGGAACTGCACACGATGGACATGGCCGATGGTGTCATGAAGATGCGCCATCTTCCCGATGGCATCCCGGTGCCGGCGGGCGAGACGGTCAGTCTCGCCCCGGGCGGCCTGCATGTGATGTTCATGGAACTGAAGGAGCCGATTGCCGAGGGCGCGCCGGTTCCCGTCACGCTGACCTTCGAGAAGGCGGGCTCAATCGAGGTGGAGATGTCTGTGGCGAAACCGGGCGCACCTGCCCCTGAAGGCCACGGTCACATGCACGGCGAGAGCAAGAACTGATGTCTCGCCGCTCGCTTTCAATCCTGGCCGGCGCGGTTCTCGCGCTGGTCCTTGCCATCGTGGCTGTGGCGACGATGAACATCACCTCCGGCGGCAGGGCCGGCGGGGGAACCGGCACCGCCGATATTGGCGGTGCGTTCACGCTCACCGGAGAGGACGGAGAGACCGTCACCGAAGCTGATTTCCTTGGCAAGCCCACGGCGATCTTCTTCGGTTTTACCTTCTGCCCGGATGTCTGCCCGACCACGCTATTCGAGCTGTCAGGTCTGATCGAGGCGCTCGGACCGGACGCGGACAGGCTGAACTACGCCTTCGTTTCCGTGGACTGGGAGCGCGACGGGCCGGAAGAGCTCGCCCGGTACACGTCGAGTTTTGATGATCGGATCCGGGGGCTTTCCGGAACAAAGGAGCAGATCGAAGCCGTAACCCGGGCTTACCGCGTCTATTACAAGAAAGTCCCGACGGAAGGCGGCGAATACACGATCGATCATACGGCATCGGTCTATCTGATGAACGCCGAAGGCGGCTTCGTCGGCACGCTGTCCTACGGCGAGGCGCACGATTCCATGCTGGAAAAGCTGAAGCGTCTGGCAACGCAGGGCTGAGGGGGGGATTATGAGCAATACCGATACACAGGTGCTCTCCGACCTGCCGACGCAGGATGCGACGGAGAGGACGCTGACGCGCAAATTCTATCTGGCGGCATGGCGCTGGCATTTCTATGCCGGTCTCTATGTTGCACCTTTCCTGGTGATGCTGGCCGCCACTGGGCTCATCATGCTTTGGGTGAGCGCCATTGATGGGCGTGATGGCGAAAAGATTGCCGTGACGCCGCAGGGTGCGCAGACCAGCATTCTTGCACAGGCCTCCGCCGCGCAGACGGCGCTGCACGAAGGCCATGTGGTCGAATATATCGCGCCGACCGCTGCTGACCGCGCCGCCGTTTTCCGTGTCGATAGCGGAGGTGAGGCGATGATGGTTGCCGTCGACCCCTACACAGCCGAGGTACTGGACATCTGGAACAGGCAGGCGGGCTGGTACGACTTCGCATCTGACATTCACGGAACGCTGCTGATCGGCGATTTGGGTGACCGGTTGATCGAAATTGCCGCCGGTTTCGGTATCGTCCTGATCGTGACCGGGCTTTATCTGTGGTGGCCGCGTGACGGGCAAGGGCCTGGCAAGGCGCTTCGCCCCGATTTCGGTGCGCGGGGCCGCTCGTTCTGGAAGTCGCTGCACAAGACCACCGGGCTCTACACCGCTCTCATCCTTCTTGTCTTTCTCATCAGCGGCCTGTCCTGGGCTGGCGTCTGGGGAGAAAAATTCGTTCAGGCATGGAGCACCTTTCCGGCGGAGAAATGGGACAATGTGCCTCTTTCCGACAAGACGCATGCCTCGCTCAATCATGGAGCGATCAAGGATGTGCCCTGGGCGCTGGAGCAGACGCCGCTCCCCGCGTCGGGATCTGATGCAGGCAGTGCCGGGCTTCCGGCTTCCGGTCCGTTCAATCTCGATGAGATCGCCGCATTCGGGCGCAGCCTTGGCTATGAGGGGCGTTTTCGCGTCGCCACGCCGCGCGGCGATACGGGCGTGTGGACACTTGCTCAGGATTCCATGAGCAACGATTCCACCGACCCTGCATCCGACAGGACGGTGCATATCGACCAGTATACCGGCAATGTCCTTGCGGATGTGGGCTTTGCAGATTATTCGCCGGCGGGCAAGGCAATGGCAGTCGGTATCGCCTTCCACGAAGGCGATATGGGGCTGTGGAACCTCGTTCTGAACACGGTTTTCTGCCTGTCCGTCATCTTCCTGTCGGTCAGCGGCCTCGTCATGTGGTGGATGCGCCGGCCCTCGCGCGTGCTGCGGCTCGCCGCTCCACCGCTACCGGCCAACCTTCCTCTGTGGAAAGGGGCGGTGGTCGTGATGCTTCTGGTGTCACTGCTGTTTCCATTGGCGGGCATCACGCTGCTGGCCCTTCTTGCGTTTGATGTGCTGGTGATCCAGCGTGTTAAACCCCTTGCACGCCTTCTTGCCTAACGCGTTGTTTGAAAGTGGTATCGCCGGGCGGCGCTTTCCGATTGAGCGCCGCCCGCTCTCGTCCTATGATCGCCGCGAATGGAGAGTGCGATGCAAAGCGAAAAGCCCCCGAGAGTTTCGTCTCTGATCAACAAGGTTCTGGCCAACGCGCCGCAGCCGAACGATATTCGCCTTCTGGCGCAGCGCCTGCATGACCACGCGCTCGAGCCGCGCTCGACGCCGGAGGAGACGCAGGCGCTCGTGACGGATCTGGGTTACAGGAACATCGCGGCCTTTTGCGAGGCTGCCGGTCTTCCGAGCCATCTTGCGGATCGCTGGGAGCGTTTCGGCATTTCCGGCGAGATGCGTCAGGTGCTTTTGCTGCTCGCGGCCCAGCGCCGCGCCATGGTCGAGGCGGTGCGCGAATTCGAGACCATCACGCATGTGGGCCTCGATGATTTCATGCGTGAGCGCGGTCTGATCTGACTGCCTGCCGGCTTTCAGAGCCGGTCTTCATCTGCCTTTTCAAGCAGCATTCTTGCAGTAGCGGCATCCGTGATGAGTGCCGCTGCAGACACCGTGCGCAGGGCCGCCAGGATTGCGGAAACCTTCTGTTCGCCGCCGGCAGCGAGAATGACATGCGGAATGCGTGCCACGACATCGAGATCGATCGCCATGATCCGCTGATTCACCTCATGGTCGACCATCTGTCCCGCCGCATCCACGAAATAGCAGAGGATGTTGGCCACCGCGCCCCTGTCGCGCAGCGGTTCGATCAGTGCCTTTGGCACGATGCCGTGACGGAAGATCGTCGCGTCGGGTGAGATCGCACCCACGGTCAGGAGCGCCATGTCCGCCCTGGCGGCGCGCTCGCGCACGTCGCGCAGGGATGGCTGTTCCCACAGGCGCTCGCGCAGGTCTGGATCATCCACCACCACCGGCGCGCTGATCTGGTAGCTGTCCACTTTGAAGCGCTCCGCCACCTTGGTGGCGACAATGGAGGGATTGACCCATTTGGAATGCGGCAGGCTGCCCACGAGACCGATCACGGTCGAGCCGGTCAATTCGCGCTGCGCCATGAAGCTCAGGCTCGAATGCAATGTCGCGCCGCCGCCGATGGCCAGCGTCATGCCGGGCTTCATCTGCTCTTCGAGATAGCGTGCCACGGCATGCCCGATCGCCCGCTCGAGATTGTCTTCTTCCTCCGGGGCGGGCACCACGATGGCGCTTTTCAGGCCCCAGCGCTTTTCCAGTTGCCGCTCCAGCGCCACCTGCTCGGCCGTATCGGCGTTGATCGTGGTCACCACCATGTGGCTCTCGGCACTGGCAGCGAGCGCCCGCATCACCTTCATCCGGCTCACATTGAGCAGGCTGGCGATCTTTTCCTGCGTCAGGCCTTCCACATGATAAAGCCAGGCCATCTTCACATTGATATCGGCGGAAGACAGCGTCGGCTCGTCTGCCGGCTTCTTTTTGCTTTTTCGCGGCACGGCGGTGATTCCCTCTCTCATCGCGCAATGGTTTTAGCACAATGCAACTCCGCCCGTGGTTCCTTTGGTCGGCAAATATGCGAAATTTTATTGCGTTCTTTTGTTATTGACGAAAAACATATGTTCATATTCAATGTCCGAGCGCTTTTGTTACAAGCCTGTCATATTGCGCATGCAGGGGAGGAGCTCCGGTGCGAGATGCCCGGAGATGCAAACAGAGGAGTTATCCCATGGGACGCCAGTCCACGATCCGTTCGGTTGCCTTTGCAGCCGCATTGCTCACATCCACAGCCGCTTTCGCCGAAAACCTCGTTCTCTACACGTCGCAGCCCGACGCTGACGCCGCCGAGACCGTTGACGCCTTCAAGGCCGCCAATCCGGGCGTCGAAGTCGAGATCTTCCGCTCCGGCACCAGCGATCTCATGACCAAGCTCGCTGCAGAGTTTGCCGCCGGAAGCCCGCAGCCGGACGTTCTTCTGATCGCCGATGCAGTCAGCATGGAGACGCTCAAGAAGGACGGCCACCTGATGGCCTATCCCGAAGCCAATGTGGAAGGCTTCGAGGAAGCGGCCTATGACGCAGACAAGACCTATTTCGGCTCCAAGCTCATCACCACCGGCATCGCTTACAACACGGCAGCCGCCGAAAAGCCGGAGCATTGGTCCGATCTCACGGGCGAGGCCTACAAGGACCTCACCATCATGCCGAGCCCGCTCTATTCGGGTGCCGCAGCCTATCTCCTGTCCGCCTTCGTCAATCGCGACGATCTCGGCTGGGACTATTTTGAGAAGCTGAAGGAAAACGGCCACGTTGCCGTACGCGGCAATGGCGCTGTTCTGAAGTCCGTCGCAAGCGGTGAGAAGGCCTATGGCATGCTCGTCGACTTCATGGCCATGAACGCCAAGAAGGACGGCTCGCCCATCGAGTTCGTGTTCCCCGAGGAAGGCGTGACCGCCGTCACCGAGCCGGTCGCCATCATGTCGACCGCGAAGAACCCGGATGCGGCGAAGAAGTTCGTCGACTTCATTCTTTCCGACGACGGCCAGAAGCTGGCGCTGAAGCAGGGTTATCTGCCGGCAAAGCCTTCTGTCGGTTCGCCCGACTGGCTGCCCGAGGGCACCGAGATCAACGTGATGAGCGTTGATGTGAAGAAGGTTGTCGATGAGATCACCGGCAACAAGGAGAAATTCTCCTCCATGTTCGGCGGCTAAGGAAAAACCTTAATGACCGCAATTCGTAAGGAACGTCAGGGCCAGGATATGGCCCTGACAGCGGGGATCGTCGCGCTTATCGTCATCTTTTCGCTGCTGCCCATGGCGCGGCTTCTGCAGGAGGTGATCCTGCCCGGCGGTCAGTTCTCGCTCGATGTCATACGCAACGGCCTGATCGATGAAACCACCTGGCGTGCCACCTGGAACACGCTGGTGGTTGGCCTGGGCGGAACGATTTTCGCCCTGGTGCTCGGTGTGGCTGTTGCCATTCTCGTTTCGCTGTCGGATGTGCGCCAGCGTCAGGCTTTCGTCCTGTGCTTCGTCACACCGCTCATGATTGCGCCGCAGGTGACCGCGCTCGCCTGGTTGCAGCTTTTCGGCCCTTCCAGCCCGCTTCTGAACATGCTGGGCATGGCGCCGCCGCTCGGCACGCGCAATCCGCTCTATTCGCCGGAAGGCATCGTCTTCCTTCTCGGCATCCAGTATGCGCCGCTCGTCTTCCTGATCGTGCGCGCCGGCATGCGCAAGCTGCCGCGTGAGCTGGTCGAGGCCGCGCAGTCGAGTGGGGCCGGCTGGGTCCGGGTGCTCGGCACCATCATCCTGCCGCTCATGACACCCTCCATCGTGGGTGCAGCGGCGCTCACCTTCGTTTCCTGCGTCGGCAATTTCGGCATTCCCGCCTTCCTGGGCATCCCGGCAAACTATCTTGTCCTGCCGACGCTCATCTATCAGCGTCTGGCTGGTGGCGGGCCGGATGTTCTCTCCGAGGTCGCGTTCCTTTCGGTGCTCATCGGCGTCATCGCCATGGTCGGCATCGTCATGCAGGACCGCATCGCCAGCCGGCGCGATTTCCGCATCACCTCCACCTCGCTGCCCGCAGCGCCCTACCAGCTTGGCGCATGGCGTCTGCCGGTGGAGTTCGGCATGTGGGTGCTGATTGCATTCATCCTCGTTCTGCCCTTGGTGGGGTTGATCCTCACCTCGCTGGTGCGGGGCTATGGCGTGACGCTGACGGCTGAAACCGCCACGCTGGAGAACTACTATTTTGTCGTCTTCCAGCATGCGGCGGCAAGCCGTGCCTTCCTGAACAGTCTCTATCTCTCGGCGGGCGCATCGATCTTCGCCGTCTTCGTGGCGATCCCGCTCGGCTATGTGATTGCCTGGGGCAACAAGCGCTGGATCAAGGCACTCAACCTTGCCATCGAGCTGCCCTATGCGCTGCCGGGCGTGGTGCTCGCCATCGCCTCGCTGCTCCTGTTCCTCAAGCCCATGCCGATCACCGGCATCCAGATCTACAACACGGTCTGGATCATCCTCTACGCCTATCTCGCGCGCTTCCTGATCCTGGCCGTACGGCCAACGATCACAGGCTATTTCCAGCTCGACCGGGCGCTTGAGGAGGCGGCACAGGTTGCTGGCGCGGGACTGTTCACACGCATGCGCACCATCATTTTCCCGCTCATCGCCCCGGCGGCCATTGCCGGCGGCCTGCTGATCTTCATGACTGCACTGTGCGAACTGACGGTTTCGGCGCTTCTTTGGTCCTCCGGCTCGGAGACCATCGGCGTTGTCATCTTCTCCTTCGAACAGGGCGGGGATTCCAAATATGCGGCGGCGGTTTCCGCCATCATGGTCGCAACCACCTTCCTTCTGATGCTGCTCGCCAGCCTCTTTGCAAACAAACTACCGGACGGAGTTCTTCCATGGCGGGACTGAGCATTAAGAACGTCACCAAGGCTTTCGGGGAGACGAAAGCGCTCGACAGCGTGTCCATCGACGTCGCGGATGGCGAGTTCCTCGCGGTGCTCGGTCCCTCGGGCTGCGGCAAGACCACGCTTCTGCGCATGATCGCCGGCTTTGAGAATGTCACCGGCGGCAACATTCACATTGGCGACCGCGAGGTTTCATCGGCCGAGGCGAACGTCCCGCCGGAAAAGCGCCGCGTCGGCATCGTCTTCCAGAACTATGCGCTCTGGCCGCACATGACCGTGTCGGAAAACATCGGCTATGCGCTCAAGGTGGCGCGCGTTCCCAAAGCGGAGCGTGAGGAGCGCGTGAAAAACGCACTGGCGCTCGTCAACATGGAGCAGTATGGCGACCGCCGTCCGGCCAATCTGTCCGGCGGTCAGCGGCAGCGCGTAGCGCTGGCGCGCTGTCTCGTCGCCGAGCCGCGGCTGGTGCTGTTTGACGAGCCGCTGGCCAATCTCGATGTTCATCTGCGCGCCTCGATGGAAGACGAGTTTGCCGACTTCCACAAGCGCACAGGCACGACCATTCTCTACATCACCCACGACCAGGCCGAAGCCATGGCGCTGGCAGACCGCATCGCGGTCATGGATCACGGCCGTCTGATGCAGCTTGCCACGCCGCGCGAGCTCTATCATGAGCCGGCCAACGAGATGGTCGCCTCCTTCATCTCGCAGGGCATGGTCCTGCCGGCCAATGTCGAAACGGCGGAAGCCGACGGACAGTGCCGCGTCACCGTGCTGGGGCAGGAGCTGGTCGTGCGCTGCCGCAAGGGCGAGAAGCCGCGCAAGGATGCACGCATCTGCTGCCGCGCTTCACAGATCCAGTCCGTCGGCACCAGTCAACCGGGCTTCGAGGGCACCATCACAAGGGCAGTGTATCGTGGCGGTTCGGCGCGGATCGAGTTCGAGCCCGAGGCAGCCCCGCATCTCGGCCTGCATTTCGACCAGCCCGATCCGGTGTCTTTCGCGGCGGGTCAGCGCGCCAGGCTTGCCATCACATCGGGCTGGCTGATCCCGGCTGATGGTGCTGCCTGATGCTGAGTGTCGATCTTCAGGGCGGGTTCGGCGAGAAGGGGCGTACCAGCGTCGCCATCGGCGACGGCAGGACGCGCATCATGCTGGATGCCGGCATCAAGGTGGGCACGAGCGGGGCGGAATACTACCCCGTTCTTGCCCGTCCGGTTGGCGAGATCGATGGTCTCTTCATCTCCCATGCGCATGAAGATCACATCGGAGCGCTATGTCATCTGATAAGGCAGGGATATGCCGCGCCTGTCTACATGACCGAGGAAACCCGCTCGGAAATGCCGGCAACGCTAGCACAATATGCGGACGCCGCCGACCTGGCGGATTTTATGCCTCCCATGGAGCAGATACGCCTCTTTCGGCCGGGCGAAACGCTGACGGTCGGCGAACTGAACGTGGAGACTGGCGCGTCCGGTCACGTGGTGGGTGGCGTCTGGTTTTCCGTCGAGGGAGCCGGACAACGCGTTGTCTATACCGCCGACATCGTGCCTGAAAGCGCCGTCTTCCCGATGCAGCCCCTGCCTTCCTGCGATCTGCTCATTCTCGATGCCTCCTATGGCGCTGATCCTATTCCGGGGGCGGAGCGTGCGCGACAGATCGGAGAATGGGTCGCCGGATATGCCGATGGCTGTCTCCTTCCAACGCCGCTCTCCGGTCGCTCACTGGAGCTGATTGCGGCCATCGACGTGCCTTTTGCAATCGAGGCCGGCATGCGTTCAGCGCTGTCAGCGCAAATCCTTGCGCCGTCTGCCGTTCATCGGGATCGTGTGTCGATCCTTTCCGAGCGGCTGAAGGCCGCGCGCGACTGGAATGTGGGCGACCCGCTGCCGGACTGTCCCCTGCTCGTGCATGATGGCATGGGTGTCGCAGGGCCGTCGCGCCCGGCGCTTGCCGCTGCAGAGGCTGCGGGCTTTCCCATTCTCTTAAGCGGGCATTTGCCTTCAGGCTCGCCCGGCGCGCGCCTTGTCGATCAAGGGAAGGCCGCATGGATCCGCATGCCGACGCATCCCACACTTCCGGAGAACATCGCCCTGTGGGAGGCGGTGGGCCGCCCGCGGCTCATCGGCCATTCCTGCGATGCTGCCGCGCTTGATGCGCTCTGTCAGCACATTCCCGCTCTTATGGCCGGTGCCCGCACCGGCGACACCTATCAGATTGATGAAGAGACAATACATGCGCATTCTGATTTCCAATGACGACGGCATTGAGGCTCCCGGCATTGCGCTGGCGGCTGAAGCGGCATCACGCCTGACGGACGATGTCTGGGTCGTCGCGCCGGACGGCAAACGCACCGCCGCCGGCCCGTCGCTCACGGTTGCGCGGCCGCTCACCATGCGCCGTCTCGGCGAGCGCCGTTTTTCCTGCTCGGGCACGCCGGCGGACTGTATCGTCACCTCGATGGGCTGGCTCTTCAACGACGGCAGGAAGCCCGATCTCGTTGTCGGCGGGGTCAATGACGGGCGCAATGTCGGCGAGGATCTCGCCTATTCCGGCACGCTCGGCATCGCCCGCGAAGCGACCTTCTGGAGCATTCCCGCGATCGGGTTCTCCCGCGTGAAGGAGGCGAATGTGCGTGAAGGAGACGCGGCATGGCTGGCACGCTTCATTGAACGCCTCTGGCAGACACGCAACGAGTGGGCGATGGAAGGCCACTGGCTGAGCGTCAACCTTCCGGCAGATCTGCCGGCATCCGTCTCCCAGCCATCTATCGGGCGAGACAAGATCGCCCGCAAGGTGGAGGTTCTGCGTGAGGATGGCGACGAGATCGAGCTGGTCGTGCCGCGCGGGCGCGAGCATGCAAGCCGAAAGGGCGATGAGAACAGTCTCATCGCCGAGGGTTTCGCCACGGTGAACCGGCTGAACTGGTTCGGAGAAACCCAGCTTGCAGGCGCCTTCATGGAAGGGCTCAGATCGGCGACGAAATAGGCCGCCCTTTTATCGATTTTATCGGCTGTTCTTCTGGTACGCCTCCACCCACTCACGGGTGCGCTGCTGTTTGGATTGCGATGTTGCGGTCACCGATGTTTCGTCGAAACGCGTTCGGATCCTGCTCTCGTTTGCCCTGTGCTGCGCCTCTACCGACATTGGCTCGTCGGTCTCCGGCAACTCCGGGTCCTCTGATGCCTCCGGTGCGATTGCATCCACCCAGTCCTGTGTGCGCTGTCGGGCAGATTCGAGAAAACCGGGCGGGGCCGGAAGTGGAGCGGTGGTGTCGGCGCTGCCGCTGCCCGCGTCTCCGCTCGCATTTCCCGGCACCTTATGCTGCATCGCGCGCGAAGGCCCGGGCAGCGGCTCTTCAACCGCTTTGCCGGTTGCGGGGATTGCGTCTACCCAGTCCTGCGTACGCCGTTGTCCGTGCTTGGATGTATCGAGTGATCTGAGGCTGTCGCCCGCCTCACTGGAAGCGCTGGAGCCTCTCGGCAGTTCGGGCGGCGGGGTCGTGTCGAGCACTATGCGGCCCATCCTGTAATCTTCATAGACCTGCAGCGGTATGCCATACGTCGTGTTCACCGAGCGTGAGGCGGCAATCTCCGCGATGATTCTACGTATATCCTCATCGGAGGAGTCCAGCAGATAGACATTCTCCGCCGGGGGTGGTGGAAAATGCACTTCATCAAGAAACTCGTAGTCATAGCCCCCACCGTCCACGAATGAGCCCACTCTGCTCCCCTCGGTGACAATGGCATACTGGTACATTGCCTCTCCCTCGGAACCGTACTGCCAGATATCCAGAACATTGTTGCTCGCAGCAAGCGAGGCGCTGCCGATGGTTGCGGGCCTTTCGATCAGGTTGACCACCGCTTCGAACTGCTGTGATGGACGGTATCGGCCAGCCGCGATCAATTCACCGGGCCTGAGATTGTCCACACGGTAGACGAGGTGGTAGTCACCGATCCGACCGTTTCTCTCGGCCTCGCGGCCCAGATCCTCGAGTTTGAACCTCAGGGCGTCGACGCGTTCTTTCATTGCCTCGATCTCGTCGAGGGCGGCGCTTTCGTCAGGGTCCGCGATGACGTAGTAGCCACGCCTGTTCAGTGCCGCTCTGATTTCATCAGCGCGCTGACCCTCATAGGGCGGGCGATCCTGCACGCCGCCATCGGCGGATATGCGCTTCCAGCCGCCGGCCCCATCATTGTGCAGAATGGCGACGGATTTCCGCGTTTTCGAATTGATGACGTTGACATATCCATCCCGCAGCTTGAAGTCGCTTCTGATCTCGTAGACGCGGGAAACACCTGTTGTGTCGCTGTGTCGGATAAAATAACGGTCGCCTGACTGATAGATGTTCGCACTGTTCGGTGCGCGCCCATCGATCAGTGACGGATCAACCTCATGGTCGGATATATTTCCGATATGAAACGGCTGTTCCTCGGCGGGGGGACGGACGGCCGAAGCCGGAATTGTGTCGCCACCGCCAGCAGAAACCGGCTCAGCTCTTGAAAGGGCTCTGACGGCGGCCCCAAGGGCTGCTCCTGCGAGCATGGTGCTTCCTGTCGAGATGACGCCGACAGCACCTGCTTTCCGCTCTTCATAGGTATCCCCCGCGACCGCCTGGTCAGTCTCGAGAGCAAGCTCTCCCCCCATGGTGGTTGCCAGTGTCGCAAACTCCAGCTCGGGGGCGAGCATCAGGATCGGCCAGAACACCTTGTTGAATGTGCGCAGGTTCCCGATCCAGATGTCACGCGTGACTTCGCTGTCCGACTTGATAAGCGTGTCGGCATCGGAAAGGCTCCGCTGCCGCATGTTTTCGGCAAGCTCGGAGAACAGGTTTTCAGAATAGGGGCGGCTCTCGGAATCAACGCCGGTGCTCCAGGCGCCTGACCCAAGCTTCTCCAGGCCATTGGCGACACCTGTGTACCAAAAACCATCCTGTAGATTGTAGAGTGAAAAATGGTGCGCGAGCCGCGTGCGCTCCTCCGGAGACGCTGCCATCTCCTTGACCCAGCGGTCGAGCGCCGTTTCGCTCTCGAACTCGTGGAATGATGGCGTTTCGCCCGGAATGTAGAGCACCGTGTGCTGGTTTGAGCGGGTGAACCGGACAATGTCGCTGGAAGGGTAGCCGTTTATGTCGAAGGCCGTGACCTCTACGGCGTCCTGGCTTTCTGATTCAGCGACGATCCCGCTGGAGAGCGCTGCCAGAAGCTGATCGACATTTGCTCCCGCGCCTCGCATGACCATTGTCAGACCGGAAAGCGAAAGGTCTGACTCCTGAACGGCACGCATTGCGGATATCGCGAACTGAACCTTTGCCAAAAGGGCAATGTCGTCCTGATGGCCGGCCCAGAAATCGTTCAGGCTGGAGAGAACCTCCGACTGGAAGTCAGCCTTCCAGATAGCCTCTCGAAGACTGGAAGCCAAGACCCTGAATTCGTTTGGCGTTCCGTAGAAGCCCTCACCTGGCCCATGCGTGTAGACCCCTTCATAGGCATCCAGCGCCGTGGATTGAAGGGTCTGCCGATCCGCACCGAAATTTGCGAGAAGCAGATTTGTCAACGAGGTTGACGAGTTCGGCTCGCCCGTGTGCTCGACGCCGGTAAAACTCGTTTGGGATGAGACCGCTGAACTGAACGTGTTCAAATAGAGCGCGTCGGGATTGGCATCCTGTCCGGTCAGTTCTTTTATGATGGCGCTCATCCTCGCCCGCGCCATTGCGTGAATGTTGGGAAGATCCTGACGGACGGTGCGGGAGACCCTGCTGATTTCCGACTGTTGTTCTTCCGTCAGAGTGCATCTGAGAAATTGCACATGGGGCGGTATGCGAAGGGTCGTTTCACGCGCATCGACGCGCGCTGGCTGTGACCTGGTTCCCTGCGACGGCCCTTCAGGGCGTGCCGCCGGCTCTTGCGCCGGAAGCGTCGTGATTCTTCCGTTTGGATTATCGGTTATTCTGAAATCTGATTGTATCATTATATATCAATCCAAAACAAAACAAATATTATTAATATTTATATTTATTTTTAAGATTTAATACTAATGATGAGGTTTGTCTATTTATTCAAAACTGCAATGAAGAAAAGAAATGGCCGACCCTGGTTCCTGACAGGATCGGCTTTGGTGTTTTGGGGAGCTGACCCCAAAGGGGGAGTGGCTTTCAGGTCGCCTTCAGGCGCGAGCCGCTCAACAGTCCGCGTTCTTCGAGCACCGGATATGCAAATGTCGCCAGAAGTGAATTGATCTGCTTCAGGTCGCGGATCGTATCGAGGTGGATCGAGCTTGTTTCCACGCTTTGCTCGGTGCCTTGCCGCAGTCTTTCAAAATGGCGCTGGCTGGTTTCCTTCTCGACATCGCGCAGGCGGTCTTTTTCCATGACCAGCTCGCGCGCGGTCTCGGTGTCCTGGGTGACCAGCAGGTTGAAAGCCAGGCGCGCATTGGCGAGAACGGAGGCATGGAAACCGGCAAGTTCCCGCCAGCCTTCGCTGGTGAACTCGACGCCGCGCTCCATCTTCTTCTGCACATGGGCGAGCATGTTGCGGACGATGATGTCGCCCACCTGTTCGAGCTTGACGCACACGCCGAGCAGTTCCTGGCAGCGTCGTGCATCGTCTTCCGTCATTTCATGGCGTGTGATGCGGGCGAGATAGAGCTTGATGGCCGCGTGGCGCCGGTCCACCGTATCGTCGACGGCGGCCAGCGCAGCGATCGATTTCCGATCCGCCTTTTCGTAGAGTTCAAGAATCCGGCACAGCATGAACTCCACCGTTTCGCACATGCGGACGGTCTCCCGCGTCACATTGGCGAGCGCCTGTTGCGGTGTGTCCAGTGCCGTGACGTCAAGCGCGCTGGTTTCCGTCACTTGTGCTTCGCTTTCCTCACTGGCCCCTTCGGCTTCGCTTCCTGACTGCAGGGAGACCAGCGCCTGCGTCGCTTTGAGGATCAGGCCTGAAAGCGGAATACCGACAATCAGTATCAGCACGTTGAAGGCGATGTGTGTGTGGATGATCCGGTCCGCAGGGTCGCTGCCCAGCCGCTCCAGGCTGGGATCGAAGACAATGAAGGCCACCAGAAGCACAACGGACCCGAGGCCGCGCATGAGCAGGTTGCCGAGGGGAACGATGCGGTAGCTTGGCGGCGAACTCCGCGTCAGCATCGGCGCGATGAAGGAACTGCCAAGATTGACGCCCAGAACCATGACGATACCGAGCTCGGGGGAGACGATGCCGCGCGCGGCGAACGTGGTCAGCAGGAGCACGGCGGCGATGCTTGAATGAAAGAGATAGGTGGTCACTGCGGCCAGCAGGAACGCGGTGATCGGATCGTCGGAGAGATATCCCACGATCAGCGGCACGATGGTGCTCTGCCTGAGTGGCTCAGAGGCTTCGCCCATCATTTCAAGCGACAGGATAAGCAGGCCTACCCCGACGAGGATACGGCCGAACTGGCGCCACTGCCGGCGTTCTGTCGCCAGAAAAATCACGGTCCCGGTGAGGATGCAGAGCGGAACGAGAAGTGTCAGGTCGAAGCTCAGTATCTTGACGACCAGCGCCGAGCCGACTTCCGCGCCGCGCACGGCCAGAATGCCCGACAGGCCCGTGACGATCCCGAGCCCGGCGAAGGAACCGATCAGAAGTGTAACGGCAGTTGAGCTCTGCAGGGCGATGGACAGGGCCAGCCCCGTCAGGGCTGCCAGCACCGGGTTGCCCAGTGTCTGCCGCAGCCGCTGGCGCAGCACATTCCCGTAGGCGCGTTCAACGCCTGTTCGCACCATGCGCGTCGCCCAGAGCAGCAATGCCACTGCCCCGGCCATATGCAGAAAAAAGACGGAACCGCTCATATCGCCTCGACCAAGTCTAACACAAATCTGGTTCTGCAGAGAGCCTGAAGCGAATCCTGCCGATAAACCGCAGGGTTTCCCTTCAGGGCAGTCGAGCGAGCCAGAGTGCTATGTTACATTTGTTATTTCTATTTAGCAAATGTTCAATTCGGCTTGCCCCCGCTTGCCTGCCATCCGGATTCCCGAACAACGCAAAAAATCAGGTTGACCTATTGAATAAAATAAACTCAAGTGAAAATGCATTTTCTGAATGGATAATGCAAGTAGTAATAGAAAATATTGTTATATTAATAAAGGAGTTTGTTATGAATATTTCCGTAGAACGTCATGATAATCTTCATTCGCCATACAGTTATGGCGGCGGCGGCTCGTCGTTCGGAGCTTTGGCAACGGGTGGTGGCTTTGGTCTGGCCGTTGGTGGCCCCATCGGAGCGGCCTTTGGCACTGCGGGTGGAGCGCTGGCTGGTGGCATCGCCGGCGGTGTTCTGGGGTCTGTCTTCCCCGTTGTTGGAACCTTCGCCGGGGCCGCGACGGGCGCCGGGCTCGGTGCGACGATCGGCACGGCTGTTGGCACCGCTGCCGGCGCGGCGCTCGGCGCCCTCACGGGCGGTACGGTGGGTGCGATCACCGCGCGATTATAAGATTGATTGTTGGCGCGTGTCGTTCGCTCTGGCGCACGTGGCATTACCCTTTAAGAAAAAGGAGCCCGGCGCTGTGCCGGGCTCCCCGACTTTGCCATCTGCGCGCGGATCTGTCCGCTGCGCTAAGCGTCAGATGATCCGTTTACGCAGCCAGGCCGAGACAACTTCACCAAGCACCACCAGCGCGAGGATTGCCAGCAGAACGGTGGCCGCTTCCTGCCAGTTGAACGTGTCGATGGCACTTTGCAGGATGATGCCGATGCCGCCCGCGCCGACGAGGCCGAGCACGGTCGATTCCCGCAGGTTGATGTCCCAGCGCAGGATGGCCACGGCCCAGAAGGTGGGCATCACCTGCGGCACGATGGCGTAGACGATCACCTTGAAGCGCGACGCTCCGGTCGCTTCCAGCGCCTCGACGGGACGCCGGTCGATCTCCTCGATGGCTTCGCCCAGTAGCTTGCCGATGAAGCCGATGGAGCGGAACATGATGGCGATGATGCCGGCCACGATGCCGGGGCCGAAGATGGCCACGAAAAGAAGCGCCCAGATGATCGTGTTGACCGAGCGGCTGGACACGAGGATGAAGCGCCCGAGCCACAGCGTCGCGGCGTTCGGTGTCGTGTTCTGCGCGGCGATATAGGCGACGGGCAGCGACACGAACACGGCGATTGCCGTTGCGATGGTGGCGATGTTCACCGTCTCCACCAGCACCCACAATATGCTCGGCAGGTTCGTCACATCCGGCGGCACCATGCGGCTGAACAGATCGCCCATCTGCTGCGGCGCATCGAACACCCATGGCCAGATCACATCGATGCTGGTCAGGGCCCAGACGATCGTGATCACGGCGAACAGAAAAATCGCATAGCGCTGCAGGCGCTCGCGTGGCGTGTAGCGCGCCCAGTCTTCGAGGGACGTGTCCATGCTCACCATACCCGTTTCCTGATCTGGCCGCTGATCGCCTCGCTCACCAGAATGACGGCGACGATCACGATGGTGATGGCCAGTGCAAAATCGTAGTCGTAGCGGCCGAAGGCGTTGGCCAGTGTCGAGCCGATGCCACCAGCGCCGACAATGCCCACCACGGCCGAGGCGCGCAGATTGCTATCGAGCTGATAAATGCTCAGGCCGATCTGGCGCGGCATGATCTGCGGAAAAACTGCGTAGACCAGCGTCGGGAAATAGCCGGCACCCACGGCGCGCATGGCCTCCACCTGGCCCCAGTCGATCTCTTCGATACGCTCGGCCAGCATCTTGGCCACGAAGCCGATGGAATACACGATCAGGGTCAGAACACCGGCGAAGGGGCCGAAGCCCACGGCCTTCACGAAGATGATCGCCACGATGACCGGGTGAAAGCTGCGGGCCACGATGATGAGCCCGCGGCCAAGCAGATAGACCGGTCTCGGCGCAAGGTTCTTGGCGGCCATGAATGCGATGGGGATCGACAGGAGCACGCCGCCCACGGTCGCCAGAATGGCGATCTTCAGACTTTCCAGAAACCCGTCGATCAGAAGCCCGCTGCGTTCGAAGCTGGGTGGAAACGCGCCGCTGAAGATGCGTGCCGCGCGCGTCATGCCCTGTGAGATGCGTTCCCAGTCTATGGGCAGCATGAAGAAGGCCCAGCCGATATAGATCACCACCGCCGCCAGCAATCCGTAGCGTAGCACGGGGTTGGCGATCATTGGCGGCTTGCGCCAGGTGTCGGGGAGGGAAGTGTCGGGCATGGAAGGGGTCTCGGCGCTCATGCCTTCTGGGCCCTCAGCGGCGTGACATTGTCCATTTCGCCGCGCTCTTCGGCTGGCACGCCGGCATAGATCTCGTCCATCGCGTCCTTGTCGAGTGCATCCGGACCGGCATCGAAGATGATGCGGCCATAGCGCATGCCGACAATGCGGTCGGTGTATTGCTTGGCCTCCGCCACATTGTGGATGTTGATGAGCACCGGCAGCGAAAACTCGCGCGAAAGCGCGCGCAGGAGTTCCATGATCTGCTCGGAGGTTTTCGGGTCGAGTGAGGCGGTGGGCTCGTCGGCAAGCAGGATTTCCGGCTCCTGCATCAGGGCGCGCACCACGCCCACGCGCTGGCGCTCGCCGCCGGAGAGTTCGTCCGCACGCTTGTTGGCGTAATGAGCGATGCCCACCCGCTCCATGAGCTCATAGGCGCGGCGGATGTCTTCTTTCGGATAGCGCCGCATGGCCGCGCGCCACAGCGGCAGATAACCGAGCCGGCCCGACTGCACGTTTTCCATGACCGTCAGCCGGTCGACCAGGTTGAAGCTCTGAAAGATCATGCCGATGCGGCGGCGAGCGGCGCGGAGCTTTGCTCCCTTCAGGTCGGTGAGCATAAGCCCGTTCAGTTCGATCGTGCCGGAGCTCGGTTCCACGAGCCGGTTGATGCAGCGCAACAGGGTGCTTTTGCCCGCGCCCGACGCGCCGATGATGGACACCACGCTGTCGCCGGGCACTTCCAGATCCAGGCCTTTCAGCACCGGCGCGCCATTGCCATAGCGCTTCACCAGCTGCGAGATCTTCAGCATGCATCAACTCCGAAAACAGTGAGCGATCGATCAGAAAAATCGGGCGCGAGACCAAGCCCCGGCATCTCGCGCCCGCAGGAGGATCACTCTTTCGCCAGACCCTGGGGCGTGTATTCCACGCCATTTGCCTTCTGGATCTCGCGGATCACGGCCCAGTCCTTCTGGTAGGTCACGGGCACGAATTTGCTGACACCGGAGAACTCCTCGCCGAGTGCCGTTCCGGCGAAGTCGAACGAGAAGAAGGCTTCCTTGATCTTTTCCACCAGCGCGGGGTCGAGGTTATGCGCATAGGTGTAGGACGTGGTCGGGAACGGATCGGATTCCCAGACGATCTTCACCTCTTCGGGATCGTAGAGATCGCGCTCGGCCATGCGGTCCACCACTTCGGATGCGACCGGCGCGGCGTCATAGTCGCCTGCCACCACGCCCAGCATGGACTGGTCGTGCGAGCCGGAATAGACCACTTCGTAGTCCTGTTCCGGAACGACACCGAGCCCGGGGAAAAGCGCTCGCGGCGCGAGATTACCCGAGTTCGAGGTGGGCGAGGTATGCGCGATGCGCTTGCCCTTCAGGTCGGCCATCTCGTTGATGCCGGAATCCTTGCGGGTATAGACCTGCAGCTTGTAGCCGAAGCGGCCGTCTTCAGATCCCATGATGGCAAAAGGCACCGCGCCGGCAAGATTGACCGCAAAGGGCGTCGGGCCCGTCGAGAAACCGGCGATGTGCAGCCGCCCGCTGCGCATGGCTTCCACCTCGGCGGAGTTGGACTGCACGGCGAAGAACTGCACGTCCTTGCCCGTCACATCTTCCAGATGCTCGATGAAGGGCTCCCAGATATCCTCATAGATCGCCGGGTCTTCCACCGGCGTGTAGGCGAAAACCAGCGTGTCCGGGTTGGAAAGCTTTGACGGATCGCTCGGCGTGTCCGCCACCAGGTCTTCATTGGCGTCGCAATACATGGCGTCGAGCTGGCCGCGATTGGCGCAGTCCTGTGCCTGCGCGGCGGTGCCGGCAAGCAGCGCGGAAAGGCCGAAGAGAGCAGCGGCAGCGCCTCCGGCAAGACGGGTATCTGTCACGATAGACATGAGTTTCCTCCTCCAGTGCGGACTCCCGCCCGCTTCTCCCAAAAAGAGTGCGTTCAATGGCACCCATTTGCGGAAAGCGTATCGAATTCTTGTGGTAGTTTGCAATATTCAAATAAAGAAAATTTGGAGTACCCTCGAAAATCCCAAAAAAGAGGACTAAAAGCTTGGCATATCGCTCGGCGAAGGGGAGAGGCGTGTGGTGGCAGACATGACGGCGAAGCTTGTTCCGGAGGAGACGATGTTGCCCCGGCCGTTCGGTGAGATGAGCATGCAGCGACTGGCGGAGGTCGATTTCGTGCTTACCGACATCGACGACACGCTGACGACGGCTGGCCGTCTGCCCAGTCTTGCCTATCACGCGCTGGAACGCCTGCATCACGCCGGCATTGTCGTCATTCCCGTCACGGGCCGCCCCGCGGGATGGTGCGACCTGATCGCCAGACTGTGGCCCGTTGATGCGGTTGTCGGGGAAAATGGGGCGTTCTATTTCGTGTGTTCTCCGCAGGGCGGCATGGTTCGGGAGTTCGCCCAATCCGCCGAAGAGCGCCGCGAGGGACGCCAGCGCCTCGACCGGCTGGCCGCTTCCATCCTGACGGCGGTCCCCGGTGCGCGCCTCTCGGCGGACCAGACGTTCCGCGAGGCCGACCTCGCGATCGATTTCGCCGAAGACGGCCCCAGGCTGAAAGACGCGGACATCGCCCGCATTGTAAGCTGCTTCGAGGAAGCCGGCGCTGTCGCAAAAGTGTCATCCATCCATGTCAATGGATGGTTCGGCCGCTATGACAAGCTGGCGATGACACGTCGCCTGTTTTCCAGACACTATGGCCTCGAGCTCGACAAGGCGGACCGGAACGTGATCTTCGTCGGCGATTCACCCAATGACGCGCCCATGTTCGGCTTCTTCCAGAACAGCGTCGGCGTCGCCAATTTTGCCGATTTCCTCGACGGCGCGGCGACACCGCCCAAGTGGATCACACAACAGGCCGGTGGTGCCGGCTTTGCCGAGGTCGCCGATGCCATTCTGCGTGCCAAAGGGGGCGCCAGAGGGGGCCCCAGAGGGGATCAATGACGCGTCTTAGAAAATCCGCGCGCCGCGAGCAGATCATCCTTGAACTGCAGCATCATCCCCATGTGCGCACGTCCGAGCTGGCCGCCCGGTTCGGCGTCTCCACGGAGACCGTTCGCCGCGACGTCGAAGCGCTCAGCCAGGAGGGACTGATCCGCCGCGCCTATGGTGGCGCATCTGCGGCGCCGATGGGTGCGCAGCCGCCCTTTGGCGAGCGCGACCGGGCGCGCATCGAGGAGCGCGTCCAGATCGCCGCGCGTGCGGCCGCGCTCGTGCGCCCCGGCGAAGTGCTGATGATCGATGCCGGCTCGACCACACATCAGTTCGCGCTCAATCTGGCCGCCATGGCGCGCGACCTGACCGTCCTCACCAACAGCGTAGCGGTGGCCTCGGCCCTTGCCCAGAACGAAACCATTCAGGTGGTGATCTGCCCTGGAGACTTCATGGCGCGAGAGGTCGGGATCTACGGTGCGGAGACCATTGATTTCATCGCCCGGCACAATGCCAACCGCGCCTTCATCGGCGCGAGCGGCCTGACCGCCAGCGGCATCACCGAGGCAAACCGCCTTGCCGTCGGCGTCAAGCGCGCCATGATCCGCCAATCCCACGAGAGCTATCTTCTGGTCGATCACTCCAAGTTCGACGTCAGTCTCGTTGCGACGGTTGAGCCGCTCTCCGCCCTCACGGCGATCATCACAAACGAGCAGCCCACGGGCCGCCTGGCAAAGGCCCTGGCCGATGCCCATGTGGATGTGCATCTGGCGGGCTAAGAAACCAGCTCTTTCCACCTGGCGATGATGCATCGGCCGGCGGTCTGGTGCATAGTGCCGCCTCGTTTTACGAACCGGAGACTTGAAGCATGTCGAAAGCGGATATCGGCCTGATCGGCCTTGGCGTGATGGGAGCAAACCTTGCTCTGAACATTGCGGAAAAAGGCCATACGATCGCCGTCAACAACCGCTCCACCTCCAGGATCGACGCCTTCGTCGAGGCAGCGCAAGCTGAGGGCCTCGCCGAACGCGTCCTGCCTGAGGCCGATCTCGTAGCCTTTGTGCAGTCGGTGAAGCAGCCGCGTTCCATCATCATCATGGTCAAGGCCGGCAAGCCGGTCGACGACATGATCGAGCAGCTTCTGCCATTGCTCGATGAGGGCGACGCGATCCTTGAATGTGGCAACTCGCTCTTCAGCGACACGCAGCGCCGTTTCGACTACCTGAAGCCCAAGGGCATCGGATATCTCGGCGTCGGCGTTTCCGGCGGTGCGGAAGGCGCGCGCCATGGTCCCTCGATCATGGTCGGCGGCTCCAGGGCGCAATGGCACGATGCGGAAGCCGTGCTCACCTCCATCGCCGCAAACTTCAAGGGCGAGCCCTGCGTTGCCTGGCTTGGCGAGGGCGGGGCCGGCCATTTCGTCAAGACGATCCACAACGGCATCGAATATGGCGACATGCAGATGATCGCCGAGGTCTATGGCGTGATGCGCGACGGGCTCGGCATGGACGCTGCAGCCTGCGCCGAGGTTTTCAAACGCTGGAATGAAGGCCCGCTCAATTCCTACCTGATCGAGATCACCGGTCACGTTCTGGAAGCGGTCGATGGGGAGAGCGGCAAGCCGCTTGTGGACATGATCCTCGACAGGGCAGGGCAGAAGGGCACCGGCGTCTGGTCGGCAATCGCCGCGCAGCAGCTCGGTGTGCCGGCGACGGCCATCGAGGGTGCAGTCGCAGCCCGTTCCATCTCCTCGCGCAAGCAGGAACGCATCGCGGCGGAAGCGCTTTACGGCAAGCGCGAAGGCAAGGTCGACATCTCCATCGACGATCTGGAAAAGGCGCTGCTTGCAGGCAAGATCGTTTCTTACACGCAGGGCTTCTCCGTGATCGCGCGCGCTTCCGAAGAACAGGGCTGGGGGCTTGAGCTTGCCACGATTGCAAAGATCTGGCGTGCCGGCTGCATCATCCGCTCCCGCTTCCTCGACCAGATGGCGAGCGCCTTTGCCGGCGATGCGGCCACCAATCTCCTGATGGTTCCGGATTTCGCCGCCCTGATGAAAGAGGCCAGCCCCGCGCTGCGCCGCTTGGTTTCGTCCGGCGCGCTTGGCGAGCTGCCGCTGATCTGCCTGTCGTCATCGCTTGCCTATTTCGACAGCTACCGGCAGGCGCGGGGCACGGCCAATCTCATTCAGGGCCAGCGTGACTTCTTCGGCTCCCACGGCTTCGAGATCGAAGGGCGCGGCGCCGACCTGCATGGCGACTGGCCGTCCTTGGTCGAACAGGCTGCCGAATAAAGAAAAGGCCCGGACGGGGTCGCCATCCGGGCCTCTCAAATCAGGTTTCCTGAATGATCAGGCGGCCTGCGCCTCGCCCTTCTTCAGAGCGTCCAGGACGTTCTGCGGCGAGGAAACGCCATAGGGATCGCTGTCGCAATTGTCGGAGAAGCCTTCTTCCTCGAACCACTTCTCGATCACGCCGTTGTTGACCACGGCGGCGTAGCGCCAGGAGCGCATGCCAAAGCCGAGATTGTCCTTGGCAACGAGCATGCCCATCTTGCGGGTGAACTCGCCCGAGCCATCCGGAATGAGCTTGACGTTCTTCAGGCCCTGAGCCTTGCCCCAGGCATTCATCACGAAAGCGTCGTTGACGGAGATGCAGTAGATCTCGTCGATGCCCTCGGCCTGGAATTCCGGGTAGAGCTTCTCGAAGTCGGGAAGCTGGTAGGTCGAGCAGGTGGGGGTGAAGGCGCCCGGCAGGGAGAACAGGACAACGCGCTTGCCGCCAAAGAAGTCGGCAGTGGTCTTGTCTTCCCAGCGGAACGGGTTCGGGCCTTCGATCGACTCGTCGCGAACGCGCGTGCGGAACGTGACGTCGGGAACTTTTCTCACGGTCATTGCTAATCCTCTGGCACAAACAAGGCTCATCCCGGCCGGAGCCGGGCAGCTTGGGTTATGAAACTTTGAACTCCGGCTGCCGGGAGGGTGCGCCGGATGAGACGGCCGGAATAGAACATTTTGTCGCGCCGAAGTGAAGGCCCGACACTGCGGCAATCCGCAGCATTTTTCCCTTGATTCCGCGCTAATTCCGCGAAACCGCCATGGTTCCGCCCGAAACGATCAGAACCGCACCAACCAGGCGGTTCAGATGGACGAATACGCGCTCGGATTTCAGCATTTTGCCAAGCACGACGCCGCTGACCACGTAAAGCGCGACAGCAACCACTTCGAGCGCAAGAAACACGCCACCCATGGCGGCAAGCTGGCTCCAGGCCGGCTGCGATGCATCGATGAACTGTGGGAAGAAGGCGGTGAAAACGGCGATCGCTTTCGGGTTGCTGATGGCGATCACGAAATCGCGGCGCATCAGTTTGCCAATGGCGGAGTCCAGCGAAGTGGCGTTCGCCAGTGCACGCGCCTTGCGCCAGAACTGGATACCGACATAAATGAGATAGGCCGCTCCCACCAGTTTGATGACGGTGAAGGCCGTGGCAGACGCCGCCAGCACCGCGCCGAGCCCGACAATGGTGACCGCGATCAGGAAAACGAAAGCCGGCATGCGGCCCAGTCCGCCCAGAAGGGCAGGCACGAGGCCCAGCCGCGCCGCGTTGGAAAAGGCCAGCATGTTGTTCGGACCGGGCGCGCAGTTCAGCGCGAAACAGGCCGGAATGAAGATCGACCAGGCAATCATCTGGGGTATCCTTGGCGAGAAAGCTGCGGCGATCCTTAAACAGATCGCCGCGTTGAGCCAAGAATTCAGATCGGGAAAAGCGTTAAGCCATCTGCTTTGAGCGCACCCCATCCGCCAGCCCCTTTACCAGGGTGGCCACGGCCTCGGCGGGGTCTTCGATCCGCTTGCCGTCGGCGTCGTAGCATTGCGCGATGGTCGCCACGATGGCGCTGCCGACGACAACGCCGTCTGCCGCCTCGCCAATCGCCCGCGCCTGACGCGCCGTCTTCACCCCGAAGCCCACGCAGATCGGCAGGTCCGTGTGTTCCTTGATGCGTGAAACCGCAGCCGAAACATTGTTCGTGTCCGGCAGGGCCGAGCCCGTCACACCCGTCATCGACACGTAATAGACGAAGCCCGACGTGTTCTCCAGCACCTTCGGCAGCCGTTCTTCGTCGGTCGTCGGCGTTGCAAGACGAATGAAGTTCAGCCCGGCCTTGATGGCCGGAACGCAAAGCTCCTGATCCATCTCCGGCGGCAGGTCGACGATGATGAGCCCGTCAATGCCCGCTTCCTTCGCATCGGAGAGAAAGCGGTCCACGCCATAGATGTAGATCGGGTTGTAATAGCCCATCATCACGATGGGCGTGTCGTCGTCATCCTTACGGAAGTCGCGCGCCATCTGGAGTGTTTTCGCCAGCGTCTGCCCACCCTTCAGCGCGCGCAGTCCGGCGGCCTGAATGGCCGGGCCATCGGCCATGGGGTCGGAGAAGGGCATGCCCAGCTCGATCACGTCGCTGCCCGCCGCGGGCAGCGCCTTCATGATCGAGAGCGAGGTCTCATAATCCGGATCCCCGCCCATGAAATAGGTCACGAGCGCGGGGCGGTTCTCTTCCTTCAGCCGCGCGAAGCGGCGGTCGATGCGGGTGGTCATGGGAGGATGCTTTCTCTTCGGACAGATTGTGGGTTCGGATCCTGTGGCTCAGATCTCCATGCCGAGCATCTTTCCAACGGTATGCACGTCCTTGTCTCCGCGCCCGGAGAAATTGACGATCATGATCTGGTCCCTGCCCATGGTCGGCGCCAGCTTGATCGCATGGGCAATCGCATGGGCCGATTCCAGCGCCGGGATGATGCCCTCAAGCCGCGTCGTCATCTGGAACGCCTCGATCGCCTCATCGTCCAGAATGGGCGAGTAGATCACACGGCCTGAATCCTTCAGCCAGCTGTGCTCCGGCCCGA
>NZ_JBWKMB010000017.1:0-133385 GCF_056431025.1 Nitratireductor lacus
GGCCTGATGACGCCTGTTCCTGACAGGCAAAAACCAGAAACCGCACACACTTGAACAAAACCCCGCCGAAAATCGACGGGGTTTGTCAGTGGTCTGAAGCCGGGCACGCGCCCGGCTTTTTTGTTGCCAGCGGTTGCGCCATCAATTGTTTTGATCGTGACTTTTATACTTTGAATATCTTGCACGAAGAGCCCGGATTTCCTCGCTTCCGCGAGACCTTAATGGCAAGAAGCGGCAAGAGTATTCATCCGGCTAACGGCCAATGAAGGTCTGGCCCCTTTTCAACCATCACAGAATTGTTTCATACTTGCAGCCTCCCGAGACTTTTTGGGGGTTATGCGATGAACTGGTTGCTCGAAAGATTCGTTTCTCGCCTCGTCCGCAAAGGGAAGCTTTCCATCACCGATGCGGCAGGGAAACTGCGTGTCTTCGGCGATGGGAGCGGCGATCCGGTCCATATTGTCATCCACACGGCGGCCGCCGAACGCGCCATCGCGATCGATCCGACGCTGGCGGTGCCGGAGCGCTATATGGATGGTGAGATCGACATCGTGGAAGGAGATCTTCTCTCTTTCCTTCAGCTCGTGTACTCCAACATGGACGAAACAGGCTCGCAGCTCTTTCTCGTCAAGCTCGGAGAGGCGCTGCGTCATCCCTTCCGCCGTCTGCAGCAATGGAACACGGCTGCGCGCGCCAAACGAAACGTCCACCGGCACTACGACCTCTCGGAAGAGCTTTATCGTCTCTTCCTCGATGAGGACATGCAGTATTCCTGTGCCTATTTCGAAACACCCGAGGTCTCGCTCGAGGAAGCGCAAAGGGCCAAGAAACGCCATATCATGGCGAAGCTGGCGCTGGAGCGGGGACAGAAGGTGCTGGACATCGGCTGCGGCTGGGGCGGACTGGGCCTCGATATTGCACGCCAGTTCGACGCCAATGTGCTCGGGGTGACGCTGTCCGAAGAACAGCACCGGGTGGCCAGCAGCCGCGCGCGTGAACAGAAGCTCTCAAACAAGGCGCGGTTCGAGATTGTCGACTATCGCTCTCTCAAGGGGCCGTTTGACCGAATCGTGTCGGTCGGCATGTTCGAGCATGTGGGCATCAACCACTATCGCACCTTCTTCGACCAGAGCGCCCGTCTTCTCGCAGATGACGGCGTGATGCTGCTGCATACGATCGGGCGTTCCGCGCCGCCGGCGGCCACCAACGCGTTCATTCGCAAATACATCTTCCCCGGCGGCTATATTCCGGCGCTGTCGGAGGTGATGCCGGCGATCGAACGGTCCGGTCTGATCGTTACCGATGTGGAGATCCTCCGCCTGCACTATGCCGAAACCCTGAAGCACTGGCAGGCACGGTTCCAGAAGAATCGCGCCAGGGCTGTGGAAATCTATGACGAGCGTTTCGCCCGCATGTGGGAGTTCTACCTGGCCGGCTCTGAGGCATCGTTCCGATGGCAGGAGATGGTGGTCTTCCAGATTCAGCTCACCAAGAAGCGTGAGACCCTGCCCGTGACCCGAGCCTATATCGGCGAAACCGAGAAACAGCTCGCCGATGCGGACGGCAAGGGGTCCGGAAAATTCACGCAGGCGGCCGAATAGAGCCACAATCCAGCGCTTCCCGCGTAGATGACACGTTGTCAAGCGAATCATCTAGTATGAACGTCTTTTCGAGATGCTGTGGTTTTCGTGTCGTGGATGAGCGTGGATAATGGGATTACCCGGCTGGTTCGTCGTTTCCCCCCTTATCATCGGAGTCTGCAGCGTCTAGGAAGGCCCCTGGGGTGCCGGGACGTTCATGTCTTTCGTTTGTCCGGGCGCGAATGACAGAGCAACACCGGAACAAAAATGATGGCAGAGGCGGCAGTCCGCAAACTTGAAACGGCGGAAACCCAGCTTTATCGGGAAGCACCAAACAATATCGAAGCAGAACAGGCGCTGCTCGGCGCCATTCTGGTGAACAACGACGCGCTTTACCGCGTGTCCGATTTCCTGAAGCCGGTTCATTTTTACGAGCCCCTGCACCGTAAGATTTTTGAGGTTGCGGGCGAGCTCATCCGCATGGGCAAAACAGCCAACCCCGTCACGATCAAGACGTTTCTGCCCGCCGAAGAGAAGGTCGGCGAACTGACGGTTGCGCAATATCTGGCGCGCCTGGCGGCTGAAGCGGTCACCATCATCAATGCCGCCGACTATGGTCGTGCGATCTACGATCTGGCTATCCGCCGCGCGCTGATCACGGTCGGCGAGGACATGGTCAACATCGCCTATGACGCGCCGGTGGACATGGCTCCGAACAAGCAGATCGAGGACGCGGAGCGGCGTCTTTTCGAACTGGCGGAAACCGGGCGCTATGATGGCGGGTTCGAGAGTTTTGGCGATGCGACCAAGATCGCCGTCGACATGGCGAATGCCGCCTTCATGCGCGACGGGCATCTCTCGGGAATTTCCACGGGCCTGCGCGACCTCGATGGGCGCATGGGCGGGCTCCAGTCCTCCGACCTGATCATCCTTGCCGGCCGCCCGGCCATGGGCAAGACCTCGCTCGTGACCAACATCGCCTTCAACATTGCAGCCGCCTATGAGCCGGCACAGCAGGCAGACGGCTCCTTTGCGGCTGCGAATGGCGGGGTCGTCGGCTTCTTTTCGCTGGAAATGTCGTCGGAGCAGCTCGCCACCCGTATCATTTCCGAGCAGACCGAAATCCCTTCCTCCAAGATCCGCCGCGGTGAGATTACGGAAACCGATTTCGAAAAGCTGGTGGCCTGTGCGCAGACGATGCAGAAGATTCCGCTCTTCATCGACCAGACGGGCGGCATCTCCATCGCCCAGCTTGCCGCCCGTGCCCGCCGCCTGAAGCGCCAGCGCGGCCTCGATGTCATCATCATCGACTACGTACAGCTCATGCAGGGCTCGTCCGCAAAATCCGCTCAGAACCGCGTGCAGGAGATCACCGAGATCACCACCGGCCTCAAGGCGCTCGCGAAAGAACTTTCGGTGCCGATCATTGCGCTGTCTCAGCTCTCGCGCCAGGTGGAGTCACGCGACGACAAGCGCCCGCAGCTTGCCGACCTGCGCGAATCGGGCTCCATCGAGCAGGACGCCGACGTTGTGCTTTTCGTCTATCGTGACGAGTACTATCTGAAGAACAAGGAACCGAAACCCGGTACCGAGGAGTATCTTCAGTGGGAAGCCGAGATGAACGAAGTGCGCGGCAAGGCCGAAGTGATCATTGCCAAGCAGCGTCACGGCCCGACAGGCACCGTGCAGCTTGCCTTCCAGGGCGAATTCACACGCTTCTCGGACCTTGCCGAAGAGGACCGTATGCCCGAGCGTTTTGAGTAACAGCACCTCTGCACAGGGATTAGCGCCATGACCCGTAACAACCCGCATTTGCGCGGCGCCGATCCCCGCGTGGCCGGGGGACGGCTGACGGTCGACCTCGACGCGCTGGCTGCCAATTACAGGTTCCTCGCCGAACAATCGACACCGGCCGAAGCCGCCGCCGTGGTGAAAGCCGACGCTTATGGGCTCGGCACCGGTCCGGTTGTCGAGGCGCTGGTTGCCGAAGGATGCCGCAAATTCTTCGTTGCCCTCCCCGAAGAGGGGCTTGCCGTTCGCAGGGCCGCTCCCGAAGCCGACATCTACGTCTTCAACGGTCTTTTCAGCTCCGAGGCGGCCTCCTTCTACCGCGAAGGGCGCCTTCTGCCGGTTTTGAACTCGCAATCCGATCTCGCCATCTGGGAAGCCCATGGCTGGGACGACGGAGACACGCCGCGCCCATGCGCGCTGCATGTCGAAACCGGCATGAACCGGCTCGGGCTCACGCCCGAACGCGCCCGCATCCTGGCGCAGGAGAATGCGCTGACCGGGGCTTTGTCGCCGCGGCTGATCCTCAGCCATCTGGCCTGTGCCGACACGCCGGATCATCCGATGAACCGGCAACAACTCGAATCATTCCAGGCACTTTGCGAACTTTTTCCAGATGCTGAATCAAGTCTGGCGAACTCCGCGGGAATCTTCCTGGGTAGCGAATTCCTGCGCGATGTGACGCGCCCCGGCGTGGCGCTTTACGGTAGCAATCCCGTAAGTGGCACCGAAAACCCCATGCGCCCCGTGGCAAGCGTGCATTCGCGTATCGCACAACTGCGCCATGTGCCGGTCGGCGGCACCGTCAGCTATGGGGCGACCCCGCTCGACCGGGACACGCTCGTTGCCGTAACCGCCACGGGCTATGCAGACGGCTACCATCGCTCCGGCTCCGGTGCCGGCGTGCCGCTGCGCGCTGCCGTGCCTGAAGGCGCATTCGGGTTCATCGAGGGCCAGCGCGTGCCGGTGCTCGGCCGCGTCACCATGGACCTTACGCTTTTCGATGTGACCGATCTTGGACCCGACGCCCTGCAGGTGGGCGATTTCATCGAGCTCATGGGCCCCAACCTCCCGGTGGACGAGCTGGCTGCCGCCTGCGGGACGATCTCCTACGAGCTTCTGACCGCGCTGGGGCATCGTTTCGAACGCCATTATGTGCGCGGCGGGGACCGCATCTGATGGCCCGCGCGCGCGTTCAGTTCATCTGCCAGAACTGCGGCACGGTGCACGCGCGCTGGGCCGGCAAGTGCGACGGCTGCGGCGCCTGGAACACACTTGTCGAGGAAGGCACCTCCAGCGGCATCGGTTCCGGCCCCCAGGCGGCCTCGCGCAAGGCCCGCAAGGGGCGTGCGGTGGCGCTGACCACGCTTTCGGGCGACATCGAGGACGCGCCGCGAATCACCACCGGAATTGGCGAGCTCGACCGGGTGACCGGTGGCGGCTTCGTGCGCGGCTCGGCGCTGCTCGTGGGCGGAGATCCGGGCATCGGCAAGTCCACCCTGCTCACCCAGGCTGCGGCCGCCCTTGCCGCGCGCGGCCACCGCATCGTCTATGTATCGGGCGAGGAGGCGGTGGCGCAGATCCGCCTGCGCGCGCAGCGCCTGGATGTGGCGCAGCAGCCGGTGGAACTGGCAGCCGAGACCAACGTCGAGGATATTCTGGCGACCATCGAGGACGGCAAGCGCCCTGATCTCGTCATTCTGGATTCCATCCAGACGCTGTGGACCGACATGGCCGAATCCGCGCCCGGCACGGTGACGCAGGTGCGCGCGTCGGCGCAGGCCATGATCCGCTATGCGAAATCGACCGGCGCCGCGGTGGTTCTGGTCGGTCACGTGACCAAGGAAGGCCAGATCGCCGGCCCGCGCGTTGTGGAGCACATGGTGGATGGGGTTCTCTATTTCGAAGGTGAAGGCGGGCACCACTACCGCATCCTGCGCACGGTGAAGAACCGCTTCGGCCCCACCGACGAGATCGGCGTGTTCGAAATGGGCGACAAGGGGCTGCGCGAGGTCTCCAACCCGTCTGAGCTGTTTCTGGGCGAGCGCAGTGCAGCGGCCCCCGGTGCCGCTGTCTTCGCCGGCATGGAAGGCACACGACCGGTTCTTGTGGAAATCCAGGCACTTGTTGCCCCCTCGCCGCTCGGCACGCCGCGCCGCGCCGTGGTGGGATGGGATTCTGCAAGGCTTTCCATGGTCTTGGCCGTTCTGGAAGCCCATTGCGGGGTCCGTTTTGCTACCCATGACGTGTATCTGAACGTGGCCGGCGGCTACCGGATTTCGGAGCCGGCAGCCGACCTTGCGGTGGCGGCGGCACTGGTCTCCTCACTCACCGGGCTTGCCCTGCCCGCCGATTGCGTCTATTTCGGCGAAATCAGCCTTTCGGGCGCTGTCAGACCCGTTGCGCATGCAGCGAGCCGTCTCAAGGAAGCCGAAAAGCTCGGCTTCGCCCAAGCGGTCATGCCGCGGGGCAGCGAGGACGGATCGGGTGCCATCGCAGCACGGGCGGCGCGGCCCGAAGCGCTGGCCGAACTTGTGGCCCGGATCGCGGGCGCCAAGGCGGCCTGAATGAATCGATTGGCGGCACAGTGACCCGGAAGATAAAGAACATGACCTTGCGGGGGCATCCTAACTGCCAAAGGAGTAGGGGTGACAATGCCAATCACGTTGCTTGACGGAATTCTTGTCGGCTTCACGCTCGTTTCGGCCATGCTGGCCATGGTGCGCGGTTTCTCGCGCGAGGTGCTGTCGATCGCTTCGTGGGCGGCGGCTGCGGTGGCGGCCTATTATTTTCATCCACTGGTTCTGCCCTATGTGAAGCCCTATATCAGCAATGACATGCTGGCCTTGGCCGTTGCGGCAGCAGCCGTCTTCCTCGTGGCGCTGATCGTGGTGACGATCATCACGATGAAGATCGCGGATTTCATCATCGATTCGCGCATTGGTGCGCTCGACCGCACACTTGGCTTCCTCTACGGTGCCGCACGCGGTATTCTGGTGGTGGCGGTTGCGCTTCTGTTTCTCAACTGGCTGATGGGTGCGAACCCGCCGAGCTGGGTTGCGGAAGCCAAATCCCGGCCATTGCTGGATGGCGTGGGTCAGTGGATCCAGGCCATGCTTCCGGACGATCCGGACAACACGGTTTTCGATCGCCTCACCAATGGCGCATCCGGCGAGGGCGAAACCGCAAACTGACGGTCGCGGGCCGTCTGTGTCACAATGAAAGGGCGGCCAGAAATGGCACTGGAAGACAATTTGCCTCTCGCAGGCGAAGCGGACGACCATTTTCATGATGAATGCGGCGTGTTCGGCATTTTCGGACGCAGTGACGCCGCGGCCATCGTAACGCTTGGCCTGCATGCCTTGCAGCACCGCGGACAGGAAGCGGCCGGCATCGTCTCCTTCGACGGCACCCAGTTCCATGTGGAGCGTCATATCGGCCTGATCGGCGATACGTTTACCAAACAGTCGGTTCTGGACCGCCTGAGCGGCAGCCGCGCCATCGGCCATACGCGCTATGCAACCACCGGCGGCTCGGGCCTGCGCAACGTCCAGCCCTTCTTTGCAGAATTGTCGGACGGCGGTCTCGCCATCGCCCACAATGGCAACATCACCAATGCCATGACCGTGCAGCGCAAGCTGCAGAAGGAAGGGGCGATCTTCTCGTCCACCTCGGATACGGAGACGGTTCTGCACCTTGTCGCAACCAGCAAGGAACGCGACACGAACACGCGCTTCATCGAAGCGGTGCGGCAGATCGAGGGTGCCTTCTCGATTGTCGCGCTTACCTCGAAAAAGATGATCGGCTGCCGCGATCCGCTGGGCATACGCCCGCTGGTTCTCGGCGATCTCGACGGCGCTTACATCCTGGCCTCGGAGACCTGTGCGCTCGACATCATCGGCGCCCGCTTCGTGCGTGATTTGAAGCCGGGCGAGATGGTGGTCGTGACCGAAAAGGGCATCGAGAGCTTCTTCCCCTTTGAAAACAAGGAGAAGCCGCGCTTCTGCATCTTCGAGTATGTCTATTTCGCGCGGCCGGATTCCCTCGTCGAGGGACGCAATGTCTATGAGGTGCGCAAGGAAATCGGCGCGGAGCTGGCGCGCGAAATGCCGGTCGAGGCCGATATTGTCGTGCCGGTGCCGGATTCAGGCACGCCCGCCGCCATCGGTTATGCTCAGGCCGCCGGCCTTCCCTTCGAACTCGGCATCATCCGCAACCACTATGTGGGACGCACCTTCATTCAGCCGACCGATTCCATCCGCCATATGGGCGTGAAACTGAAGCACAATGCAAACCGCCGCTGCATCGAGGGCAAGCGGGTTGTGCTGGTGGATGATTCCATCGTGCGCGGTACCACGAGCCAGAAAATCGTGCAGATGGTGCGCGACGCAGGCGCGGCCGAAGTGCATATGCGCATCGCCTCCCCACCCACGCGTTCGCCCTGCTTCTACGGCGTCGACACGCCGGAAGCGGCCAAACTTCTCGCCTCGCGCATGTCGGTCGAGGAGATGGCCGACTTCATCCGGGTCGATTCGCTTGCCTTCCTGACCATTGACGGGCTCTACCGCGCGGTCGGAGAGGCAGCACGCAATGCCGAGCAGCCGCAATATTGCGATGCCTGCTTCACCAAGGACTACCCGACGCGGTTGACCGATCACGACAGCACAGACAATGTGCGCACGCTTTCCCTTCTCGCAGCAGGCGGTCAATGACAGACACAAAACCAGACCTGAAAGGCCGGCTGGCTCTCGTCACCGGCGCATCCCGCGGCATCGGCTATTTTCTGGCAAAAGAGCTTGCAGCCTGCGGCGCGCATGTCGTCGCCGTGGCGCGCACTGTCGGCGGTCTTGAAGAGCTCGACGACGAGATCAAGGCTGCGGGCGGCGAGGCCACGCTCGTTCCGCTCGATCTGACCGACATGGCCGGTATCGACCGGATTGGCGGCGCCATTCACGAGCGCTGGGGCAAGCTGGACATCATGGTCGCCAATGCGGGCATTCTCGGCGTGATCGCGCCGCTTGGCCATGTGGAGGCGAAGGTCTTCGAAAAGGTCATGAACATCAATGTCACCGGCACATGGCGGCTGATCCGGACGGTGGACCCGCTGCTGCGCGCTTCGGACGCGGGGCGTGCGATCGTGATGTCATCGGGGGCGGCACACTCCGCACGGGCATTCTGGGGTCCCTATGCGGCCTCGAAGGCGGCTGTCGAGGCGATGGCGCGCTCCTGGGCCGACGAGACCAAGAACATGCCGCTGCGGGTCAACTCGGTAAACCCGGGCGCGACCCGCACAGCCATGCGTGCGCAGGCCATGCCGGGTGAAGATCCCGCGACGTTGCCGCATCCTTCTGAAGTGGCAGCCAAAATCCTGCCGCTTGCGAGCCCGGAATTGACGGAAACAGGCCTGATCTTCGACGTAAAGAAAGATCGTTTTACCCGTTACCAGATGCCTCAGTGAGGCGGACACAGGCTCCGTTTCAGACCAGACTTCGCGATTGACCTGCCGGACGCTTTCGTTACCTTTCCACGCGGCAGCGGACGAAGACGCCGCGCCAAAAAGGGGCTGCGGAAGGGACAGCGTTCGATACGCAATTGACCCGAACGTAGACATTGATGCCGGACTTTGCCGACAGGTGAAGAACCGGCGATTGGGAGATGCGGCATGATACTGATCATCGAATTCGTGCTGCTTGTCCTGGCGGTCTGGGCCGCCATGGCAGGCATCGTCCAGTATCGGCGCGGCGTCAGCTTTCATCAGGCAGCGCTGCACGCGCCGCTAAAGCTTCTGTTTCGCATAAGCGACCGCGAGGTCGATGCGGCGCGAAAGGCCGATACACCGGTCATCTATGCCGTGTGGCATCAATCCGGTCTCGACCCGGCGACGATGCTTGCTCTTCTTCCCGACGACACGCTGCACATTCTCGATGAGGCATCGGCAAAGTCACCCTTTCTCGAACCCTGGCGCGCGCTCGCGCGGACAATCGCCTTCAACGCACACCATGTTTTTGTCAGCCGCCGGCTCGTGCGCCGCCTCAGAGGCAATGGCCGGCTTGCCGTCTATATGCCCGACGACACCGAACCGGACACCAAGGCATTTCGCCTGTTTCGTGCCGTCGCGCGCATTGCGCTCAAGGCAGAGGCACATGTGGTTCCTGTCTATATGGAACGGCGCGGGTTCGTGCCCGCGCGCCACGTACGCACCCTGCCCCCGATGACAATCGAGGCATTGATTGCGCGCTCGGGCCGGGAAGACATGCGGGCTTCCGAAGCCCTGTTTGGACGGATGATCGAGGTGCGTGGCGCACCGGCTCCGACGAACGAGACCTGATCTTGCCGGATTATTCCTGCTCTCCACCGGCTTCTTCCGCCGCCTTTTTGTCTTCCAGTTCCGCACGGCGGGCGTAGGCGCGCATGCTGAAGACAAGGAAGACCAGATAGCCAAGGGCTGAGACCGTAAGCGTCATCCAGGTGAAACTGGTCAGAAGAAGCACGTAGAGCGCCAGCCCCAGGATCAGCGGCAGAACATATTCGCGCGGAACCCGGCTACCGGAACTCTTCCCCGAATAGACCGGCAGGCGGCTGACCAGCAGAAACCCGATCAGCACCGTATAGGCCGAAGCTGCAAAGGCCATGGTGGTGTCCGGCGCGATGCCGAGAAACCCCAGATAGACTGGCAGGAGCACCAGTGCCGCTCCCGCCGGCGCGGGAACGCCGACGAAATAATCCGTATGCCAGGCGGGACGATCCGGATCGTCCAGCATGACATTAAAGCGTGCAAGCCGCAGGCAGCAGGCGATGGCGAAGAGAAGCGCAGCGATCCAGCCGAGCGCACCCGCCTGATCGAGCACATAGGCATAAAGAACCAGAGCCGGCGCGACGCCGAAATTGACGATGTCGGCCAGCGAATCCATCTGCGCGCCGAATTTCGACGACGCCTTGAGCATGCGGGCCACGCGACCATCCACCGCGTCCAGAAACGCGGCAATCAGGACCATGACAACCGCCGTCTCGACGCGGTGCTCGAAAGCAAGCCTGATCCCGGAAAGCCCGGCACAGATGGCCAGAACGGTGATGACGTTCGGCACCAGCATGCGCAGCGGAATTTCACTGAGCTTGGGCCCGCCCCCGCCATGCGGTTCGAATGGTGGAAAGGGCCCTGCCATCAGGAAACCCTGACGATGGGCTGTTTCAGATCGCTCCCGAAAGCCGCAATGACTGTCTCGCCACCAACCGCGGTCTGGCCGATCGCAACCCGTGGCACAGCACCTGCCGGGAGGTAGACGTCGACACGGGATCCGAAGCGGATCAGGCCGAACCGTTCACCGACAGTGATTTGCCCGGGCGCCTCAGCCCAGCAGACGATGCGCCTCGCCACGAGCCCGGCGATCTGCACCACCGGAACCGGGCCGTGCGGGCTCTCGATCACGAGGCCGTTGCGCTCGTTCTCACTGCTCGCCTTGTCGAGTTCGGCGTTGAGAAACCGGCCCGGCCGATGCTCGATCAGGGAAATGCGGCCCCGCACCGGCGCACGGTTGATGTGGCAGGAGAAGACATTCATGAAAACGGAGATGCGGGTCATCTCCCCCTCGCCCATGCCAAGCTCCGTCGGCGGCACGGCGGGGCCAACGAAGGACACGACGCCATCGGCCGGCGCAATCACCAGACTGTCGTCGACGGGGGTCACGCGCTCGGGATCGCGGTAGAAATAGACGCACCAGGCCGTCAGGATCAGGCCGATCCAGAACAGCGGCCCCCAGATCAGCCCCAGGACAATGGTTGCGCCGGCGAAAGCCGCAATAAAGGGATACCCTTCGCGGTGGATCGGCACCAGCGTGTTGCGGATCGTGTCAATCAGGCTCATCGGCGGCCACTTTCAAATCGAATGAATGTGCCGCCTTGGTAACGGAATCCGGGTTCTCCCGCAACGCATCAACCGGGCTGCCGGCCCGTTTCCAACACCTGCGTGCCGTCACCAAGCCCATGAAGTGGTTCAGGGAGGGAGCCGAGGCCGTCCCTCAGTAAGCGGGCTGGCGGCGCACCACCACGCCCATTTCATCCGTTTCACGCGCCTTGCGCAGCCGCTCTTCGGCCTCGGTGGCTTCACGCTGACGGCTCCACATCTCCGCATAGAGCCCGCCGGCAGCCAGAAGGTCGGGGTGACGGCCGCGTTCGGCTATCTCCCCGCCTTTCAGCACGATGATCTCATCGGCGTTGATGACGGTGGACAGGCGGTGCGCGATGACGAGCGTGGTGCGGCCACGGCTGACCGTGTCGAGCGCTGCCTGAATTTCCTGCTCCGTGTGCGTATCGAGTGCCGAGGTCGCCTCATCCAGCAAGAGAATGGGCGGGGCCTTGAGAATGGTCCGGGCGATGGCGACACGCTGTTTTTCACCGCCGGAGAGCTTGAGCCCGCGCTCGCCCACCATCGTGCCATAGCCCTCCGGCAGGCTCTCGATGAAGGGGCCGATCTGTGCCATCTCGGCCGCGCTGCGCACCTCCTCGTCGCTGGCGTCGGGCCTGCCATAGCGGATGTTATAAGCGATGGTGTCGTTGAAGAGCACCGTGTCCTGCGGCACCATGCCGATGGCCGCACGCAGGCTCTCCTGCGTCACGTCCTTCACGTTCTGTCCGTCGATGGTGATCTCGCCGCTCTGGGCATCGTAGAAGCGGAAAAGAAGGCGCGAGATGGTGGATTTTCCGGCGCCGGAGGGACCAACCACGGCAACGGTCCTGCCAGCCGGGATCTCGAAGCTGATGCCCTTCAGGATCGGCCGTTCGGGATCATAGGAAAAGCATACATTCTCGAAGCGTATATCGCCTTTCTCGACGGTCAGTAGCCTTGCGTCAGGCCTGTCGGTGACCTCGGCGCGAACGTCGAGCAGGTCGAACATCTGTTCGATGTCGGTCAGGCCCTGGCGTATTTCGCGATAGACAAAGCCGATGAAATTCAGCGGGATGGAAAGCTGCATCAGCATGGCATTGATGAAGACGAAATCGCCCACCGTCTGCGTGCCGCGCATCACTTCATAGGCGGACAGCCCCATGGCGGCGGTCATGCCAAGCCCCAGAATGACGCCCTGTCCAAAATTGAGCCAGCCGAGCGATGTCCAGGTGCGGGTTGCCGCGTCTTCGTAACGCGCCATGGAGCGGTCGAAACGCCGTGCTTCCATGGCTTCGTTGTTAAAATATTTGACCGTTTCGAAATTGAGCAGGGAATCGATGGCCTTGGTGTTGGCGTCCGTATCGGAATCGTTCATCTGCCGGCGAATGCCGATGCGCCAGTCACTCGCCCGGATCGTGAACCAAGTGTAGAGCCATACCGTGACGGCGACAATCGCCACATAGATCCAGCCATAGGCGAAGGCAAAAATGCCGGCGGCGAGGAAGAATTCCAGAACGGTGGGGATCGAGTTCAGGATCGTGAAGCGAACGATCGTGTCGATGCCCTTGGTGCCGCGCTCGATGATGCGCGAAAGTCCGCCCGTGCGGCGCTCCAGATGGAAGCGCAGCGAAAGCTGATGCATGTGGACGAAGGTGCGGTGGGCGAGCTGGCGCACGGCGTGCTGCCCGACACTGGCAAAGAGGGCGTCGCGCAACTGGTTGAAACCGAGCTGGACGACACGCACGACATTATAGGCCACGACGAGCATGATCGGACCGGCCAGCATGGCCGGCAGGAAGCCCGGCGCCTCCCCTTCCCCGGAAAGGGTATTGGTGGCCCATTTGTAGAAATATGGCACGAAAACGAGGATGACCTTGGCAAGCACCAGAAAGAAGGCGGCAATGACGACACGCCGCTTCAGGTCGATCCGGTCGGATGGCCACATATAGGGCCACAGATTGCGCAGGGTCTGGAAGGTGGAGCCTTCGGCGGATACGGTCTTATTGGTCATTCGCTTCGGCCCCGTGGCTGGATGTTCTATTCTTCCTGGCATCGATACAGGTCTGTGTCAGACGCGCCAGGGCTTCTGTCAGGCCTGCAAGAGCCTCTGTGTCCACCTCATAGCGCGAGCTTTGCCGCTCAGGGCGCACATGCACCAGCCCCGCCTCCACAAGCACTTTCAGGTGCTGGGAAACCGTGGACTGCGCCAGATGCAGATGACGCACCACATCCTTGCAGCAGCACGCATCATAGCCCGAAAGATGCTTCAGTATCTCGACCCGCACAGGGTGAGACAGTGCGCTCAATCCCTTCGTCATGGCGTGATGCGCACAGCAGGCGCCTGACAACGAGCGTGGCATGGCAGAACCTTTCATCGTTCATCGGCGATATACGATGAAAGGTTCTGTGATTTCAAGAGAAAGAGGGAATTTAATGTCGGCTAATTGGCGTTTTCCGGCTTGACCATCTGATCTTCGATGGCCTCCATATCGGCCGCTTCGCCCTCCTCGGTGCTCTCCGGAACGGCAAAAACCTGCCCCGGCCAGATGCGGTCGGGATCCTCGATCTGGTCCTGGTTGGCCAGATAGAGCGTCGTGTAGCGGATGCCACGGCCATAGACGCGCCGGGAGATGTGCCAGAGCGTGTCGCCGCGACGAATGATGACCGAACCGTCCACCGGAGCAAGCTTTGGCGCCGTGGTCTTCGCATCAGGGCTCGTAGCCTTCGCCGCCGCTTCGGGCTCCTGTGCGGGCTGCGAAGCCTCCGCCGACGGCAGGCGTGCATCCTTGCCGTCAACCGCATCGTTGCGCACATCCGAACCGGAATCCGGCGCAGCGACGGCTGCAACCTGTTCCCCCTCGGCCCGTGTGAAAGGCACGGCGGCACGGGCAACGACCGTACGCCCATCGTCTGAAAGCATGTCAGCACGGACAATGTAGTCGCCAATGGGCAGTTCACGGGTGGCTTCGATCAGGAAACGCCCGTTCGGCGTGGTCACCGTCTCTCCGAGAAGGATCTGGTTCACATAGACACGGATCGTGCTGCCGGGACGTGCGGCGCCGGCCACGAAAACCTGGCGACCGTCAATCTCGACCGCTTCGATAAAGGGGGATCCTGTGGCTTCCGCCGCTGTGGTGGCTGGCGGTGACTGTTCCTCCGTCTGCGCGGCCTCTGCCGGCTTTTCGCCTTCGGCCTCGGTGGCGACCGGAGCCGGCTCGCCCTGCGGTTTTTCTGCCGTGGCCGGCTGCTCCTGCCCGGTCGGGGCGGTCGCGGACGGCTCAGACGCGAGCTCAGCCTGTGTCTCGCTCTCGCTTTCCTGCGGCGCCTTTGCTTCCGGCACCGTAATCAGACGGCTCGGCGCACCCGGCTGATCGACGAGGGCAAGCACCTGCCCCGCCTCGTCGTCGGGCACGGTGACGATGGCCGTTTCTAGGGAAGTGGCGGCGAGATTGTCGGGTGTGGTGGCGCGTAGCACAATCTGGTAATCGCCCGGCTCAAGGGGTTCTTCGAGCACAGCCGCGAAGTCGCCCGACGCGCCGCTTGTGGCGGTTCCGAGAACGGTCGACCCATTGATGATCTCGACCCGCGCGTTGGGCTCTGCCTTGCCGGCGATCACCATGGAGCCGTTCGGCTCGACCCGCACGATATCGAAGGTTGGCGGGGCAATCTCCTGAGCCGGCTTCACCGGCTCGGAGGCATTTTCCTGACCGGCATCCCCCAGGCGCGCTTCCCTGGTGGCTGCACCCGCGCCCTGCTCATCCTGCTTTGCGGTCGCCGCCGGCGCGCCCGTGTCGGGCGATGGTGACGATGACAGGGCAGCCGGGCGTGGCTCCTGTGTGTCAAACGCGCCCAGAACATATGCGGCCCCGAGGCCCGCCACGACAGCGCCGGAGAGAAAAAGAAGCCCCTTTAAAGGTGTCAAGCCCATAAACCCACGATAGTCCCTTTGTGACAGGCTGTAACGCTTTTTCGCTCAAGCGACAAGAAAAAGCCTTTGTCCTCTTGACCATAACGGTAACGCAGACGAGCAATGGTTTCATGAGCATAATCGAGTCGGTATGCGTCTATTGCGGTTCAAGCAATGGGCGCGATGAACGTCATTTTCAGGCAGGACTGACGCTGGGGCGCAGTCTGGCGGAAGCCCGTTTGCGGCTGGTCTATGGCGCGGGTACCAAAGGCATCATGGGCGCAGTCGCCCGTGGTACGATGGATGCCGGCGGCACGGTGACCGGGATCATTCCGAAATTCCTGATCCGCCGCGAGGCCAACGAGGTGGATCTGGCCGAGCTTGACGAACTCATCGTCACCGAGGACATGCACCAGCGCAAGCACACCATGTTCGAGCGCTCGGATGCGTTCGTCGCCCTGCCCGGGGGAATTGGAACGCTTGAAGAGATCGTTGAAATCATGACCTGGGCACAGCTTGCCCGGCATGAAAAGCCGATGGTGTTCGCGAATATCGGCGGCTTCTGGAACCCGCTTCTGACGCTCGTCGATCACATGAAGCAGGAAGGCTTCGTGCATTCCGGCCACCGGGTCCGCCCGATCGTGGTGGATCAGGCGCAGGATATCGTTCCCGCAATCCTCAAGGCAGCCGCTCAGCGCGCGTCATCGAATGGTGAGGACCAGACGGTTATCGACCGGCTGTGACTGTCCACAGATTTCAATGAACAGGGCGGGATTGTCATCCTGCCGTTACTCGATTGCAGTCTCGCTGTAACACTGGCCTGCTTCGATCCGGTTGCGCGGTGCATGGCCTATGCATCCATCCATCGTCCGGAGTCTGAACGTTCAGCGTTCTCCGGCTTCGCATGTTCCGCGCACGCCGTCCCTGACCCGTCGATGCCCGCCGCACCCCTTCCCGGCATCCCGGGTTTCATTTGCCGCCCCTCTGGGGCGGCTATTTTTTTACCCGGCCCCCTGGGACGGCTATTTTTTTGCCCGGCGCGCGTCACGCAGCATCGACCAGCTATAAAGGGCAAGGGCTGCCCAGATGAGAGCGAACGCCACCGCCTTGACGCCGCCGAACGGCTCCTTGAAGACGAATACAGCGATCAGGAAGATCATGGTCGGCGCGGTGTACTGCATGATGCCGATGGTGGAATAGCGCAGCAGCTTGGCACCCATGGCGAACAGGATAAGCGGAATGGCCGTGACCGGGCCGCAGCCGATGAGCAGAGCGATGTCGGCCGGGTTCGAAAGCGCGAAATGCGCCTCGCCCGACGCGCCGAGCCAGATGAGGTAGCCGAGAGCGGGCAGAGCAAGGATCAGGACTTCAAGGAAAAAGCCCTGGCTTGGCCCGATGGGCAGGGTCTTGCGCAGAATGCCGTAGGCCGCGAAGCTGAAGGCGAGGCTGAGGGACACCCAGGGCAGACCGCCCGCATCGGTCGTGAGGATCAGCACGGCAACGCCTGCAAGGCACACTGCGGCGATCTGGTAACGGTTGAGGCGCTCGCCGAGAAAGAGCGCCGCCATGGCGATGCTGACAAGCGGGTTGATATAGTAGCCGAGTGCCGTCTCGACGGCACGGTCGACCGCGATCGCCCAGACATAGATGCCCCAGTTGCAGGAGATGATCGCCGCCGTCAGCGCTGCCATCAGCAATGTGCGCGGCGAGCGCAGCGCCTGGCGGATATCGGCCGTGCGACCGAGAAAATAGAGGATGACCGCCGCCACCGGAAGAGACCAGAGAACGCGGTGAGCCACCACCTCCATCGCCGGGATGTGGGAAACAAGCTTCATGTAGAGTGGCAGGAAGCCCCAAAGGCCATAGGCAGACAGAGCGAAGAAGAAGCCGCGCGTCGCGTCGTTAGAGTCCGCCTCAAGCGGCTTTTCTGCTTCTGCTATCTCGGACATCTGCTTTCCACGAAAAGCCCGGCGGGGGTGACAGGCGTTCGATTATCCTGTCATACCGCTCTGGATCGGCGCCATCTCATTTTATTGGTCCAGCGCATTCGCTCGTCTCGATCAGGCGGCGTTCTCTTCTGCGGCATCTGCCTTGTCCCGGTTCTTGACCAGTTTGTAGACGATGGAATCCATCAGGGCCTGGAACGACGCATCGATGATGTTGTCGGAGACACCGACGGTCCACCAGCGGGCGCCCGTCCCGTCGAAGGATTCGATCAAGACGCGGGTGATCGCCTCGGTACCGCCATTGAGGATACGCACCTTGTAGTCGGCCAGCGCCAGATCCGAAATTTCGGCCTGATACTTGCCGAGATCCTTGCGCAGGGCGATGTCGAGCGCGTTGACCGGCCCGTGACCTTCCGCGACCGACATGAGCGTCTCGCCGTCAACGGTCACCCGGACCACGGCTTCCGACACGGTTTTCAATTCGCCATTGGCATCGAACCGACGCTCCACCATGCAGCGGAAACCGTCGACCCTGAAAAACTCCGGCACGCGGCCGAGCGTGCGCCGAGCGAGAAGTTCAAAGCTTGCATCGGCTCCTTCATAGGCATAGCCCTCGGCCTCCCGCTCCTTGACGAGCGCAATCAGCGTATCGAGGCGCGGGTCGGCCTTGTCGACGGCAACACCGCGGCGCTTTAGTTCGGCAATGAAGTTCGATTTCCCGCCCTGATCCGAGACCATGACGCGGCGCGTGTTGCCAACGCTTTCCGGCGGCACGTGCTCATAGGTTTCGGGCTCCTTGAGCACAGCAGAAGCATGGATGCCGGCCTTGGTGGCGAAGGCCGATGCGCCGACATAGGGCGCCTGCTGCTCCGGCGCGCGGTTCAAAAGCTCGTCAAAACCGTGGGAAAGGCGCGAAAGATCGGCCAGTTTCTCGGTGGGAATGCCGGTCGTGAAGCGTTCCGCATAGGCGGGTTTGAGCGCCAGCGTCGGCAGGATCGTCACCAGATTGGCGTTGCCGCAGCGCTCGCCAATGCCATTGAGCGTGCCCTGTATCTGGCGCACGCCTGCCTCGACGGCGGCAAGCGAATTGGCCACGGCCTGGCCCGTGTCGTCATGAGCATGGATGCCCAGATGCGCGCCGGGAATGCCAGCCGCGATCACGGCACTCACGATTTCCCTGATCTCTGTCGGCTGCGTGCCGCCATTGGTGTCGCACAGCACCACCCAGCGGCTACCGGCTTTATGGGCCGCCTTCGCGCAGGCCAGCGCGTAGTCCGGATTGGCCTTGTAGCCATCGAAGAAATGCTCACAGTCGACCATCGTCTCCTTGCCGGCGGCAACCGACGCCTCGACCGAGGCGGTGATCGATTCCAGATTTTCCTCATTGGTGCAGCCGAGCGCGACGCGCACATGGTAATCCCAGCTCTTGGCGACAAAGCAGATCGCATCGCTGGCCGACTGAAGCAGGGCCGCGAGGCCGGGATCATTGGAGGCGGAGACACCGGCACGCTTGGTCATGCCGAAGGCGACAAAAGCGGCATTGCCGGTGCGCTTCTTCGAAAAGAAGGCCGTGTCGGTGGGGTTCGCGCCGGGATACCCGCCTTCCACATAATCGAAGCCGAAATCGTCGAGCAGCTTTGCCACCGCGATCTTGTCCTCGACGGAAAAATCCACGCCCGGCGTCTGCTGGCCATCGCGCAGCGTGGTGTCGAAAAGGTAGATACGTTCTCTTTTTGCCATGGTCATTTGCCTGCAAACTGGTCTGTTGCCCGGATCAGACGGTCGAGAATGCCGGGTTCGGAAAAGGCGTGCCCCGCCCCTTCGATCAGGTGAAATTCCGCGTCAGGCCAGGCCTTGTGCAATTGCCAGGCGTAGTGGGCCGGGCACGGCATGTCGTAGCGGCCGTGAACGATGACGCCGGGAATGCCGGTGAGCTTGTGGGCATCGCACAGAAGCTGGCCTTCCTCAAACCAGCCGCCATGAACGAAGAAATGGTTTTCAATGCGGGCGAAGGCGATGGCGAAATCGTCGCCGCCATGCTGCTCCGTGAGGCCGGGATCGGGCAAAAGGGTGATGGTTTCCCCTTCCCACAGGCTCCATGCCTTTGCCGCCTCGAGCTGAACAGCACGATTCTCGGACACGAGGCGCCTGCGATAGGCGCCCATCAGGTCACCGCGTTCGGCCTCCGGGATCGGGGCGACGAAGCGCTCCCACTTTTCAGGGAACATCTGCGACACGCCGAACTGGTAGTACCATTCAAGCTCCGCGCGGGTGAGCGTGTAGATGCCACGCAGGATCAGCTCGGAGACGCATTCGGGATGGGTCTCGGCATAGGCAAGCGCCAGTGTGGACCCCCAGGAGCCGCCAAAGACCTGCCATTTGTCGACGCCCATCATGTTGCGCAGCCGCTCGATGTCGGCCACCAGATGCCAGGTGGTGTTTGCCTCCAGCTCCGCATGGGGTTTCGAGCGCCCGCAGCCGCGCTGATCGAAGAGCACCACATCGTATTTTTCCGGATCGAACGCGCGGCGATGCGTGGGTGAACAGCCGCCGCCCGGGCCGCCATGCAGGAACACCGCCGGTTTTGCGCCACGCGTGCCCACGCGCTCCCAATAGACCGTGTGGCCATCGCCCACATCCAGCATACCGCTGTCGAAGGGCTCGATTTCAGGATAAAGCGTGCGCAATTCATTCATTCTCAGTGTCTTTCCGTGCGTTTTCAGGCAGCGGCCATTCGTCCGTGTCGTGATCGGGGTGCTGGTAGGAGACCAGGTCGCGCAGAAACTCCACCGCGTCCGCATCTTCCTCGGAGGTGTAACCCGGGAGGGCCGCGATGCCGTCGGTATAGGGCAACTTTCCTTCCATGCCCCACTGCACCACCGGCGCGATTTCCTCCGGATGGTCGAAGGCGGCGATGGCGATTGCCAGCCCGTCGGGCGCTTCATAGGTGAGCGGCGTGCCGCAGTGCCGGCAAAAGCCCCGCCGCACATGGCTGGACGACTGGAAGCGCTTGGGTTCGGCGCGTGTCCAGGTGAGCTTCGCGCCACGCACCGATACCAGCGGAAGCATGATGTTGCCGCTCGCCTTCTGGCACATGCGGCAATGGCAGACCGAAGCCTCGCCAAGCGCGCCTTCGATATGAAAACGCACCGCCCCACACTGGCAACCGCCGGAATAGACGGGCTTGTTGTCGAGGCTCATTCCCTGCCCTTTCTCCCAGAGTGCTTCCACTTTTGCCTGACGTGTAAAAGCGCTCAATCTTATCGTTCTTACGCAGTTCCGGACGGAAAACCGGTCGCCACTTTTCCTGGAATTGCTCTAGGCCGGCTTGTGACAGACGGCCTCCACATTGTTGCCGTCAGGGTCGAAAACGAAGGCGCCGTAATAGTCTGCATGGTAATGGGGGCGCGGGCCCGGTGCACCATTGTCGCGGCCACCGGCCTCGAGTGCTGCCTTATGGAAAGCGTCCACCTCCTCACGGGTGTTGGCCGTGAAGGCGACATGTTTCGGTTCGGCAGCGGGTGCGCCTTCCGTCAGCCAGAAGACCGGCCGATCGCGGCCATACCCGCCGACCTTGACGCCATCGGTGTATTCCGGCGGCACCATCATCAGAAGCGACGCGCCGAGCGGGGCCATTGCCCTGTCGTAAAACGCCTTCGCACGCTCGAAATCCGCAACCTTGATGCCGATATGGTCGATCACCGTTTCACCTCCCATCTGGTGCGGCGTTCGCCGCTCTCCGTGTCCTTGTAGTCCATGAGCTGGACGCCCTGTGCGGCAAGTTCATCGCGGATGCGGTCGGCTTCGGCGAAGTTTTTCTCGCGCAACTGTGTGAGCCTCTTTTCCACCGCTGTTTCAACGAACCCGGTATCGATGGAGGCTTCCGACGCCTTGACGGCGAACCATTCGCTTTCCGTGCCTGCGAGCAGCCCGAGAAGACCCGCACTCGTTTTGAGAGCCTGTTTTGCCGCGCTGCTGCCTTTCGTCGCTTCGCTGCGCAATTCATGAAGGCTGGCAATGGCAGCGGTTGTTCCGAGATCGTCGCTGAGCGCGGCTATGGTATCGGCGCATCCGATATCACCGGCTTCAACATCGCCGACAGCCCGATACCACCCGTCGAGGACAGCCTCCGCCTCTTCGAGCTTGCGCACCGAAAAATCGATCGGCTCGCGGTAATGCGTCATCAGCATTGCAAGACGCAAAACCTCGCCGGGCCATTTGCGCCCGCCGAATTTCTCCGTCTCCAGCAGTTCATGGATGGTGACGAAATTGCCCTCGGATTTGGACATTTTTCGCCCCTCCACCTGGAGGAAGCCATTGTGCATCCAGTAGTGCGCCATGACATCGCGGCCATGGGCGCAGCAGGACTGCGCGATCTCGTTTTCGTGGTGCGGGAAGATCAGGTCGAGGCCACCGCCGTGAATGTCGAACTCCTCGCCGAGATAGGCCGCAGACATGGCCGAGCACTCGATGTGCCAGCCGGGGCGGCCGCGAATGGTCATTGCTGCGCCACGGATGGTGAAACGCGCATCCCACCCCGGCTCATCTGCCGAGGACTGCTTCCAGAGGACAAAATCGGCCGGGTTCTTCTTGTGCGCTTCCACCGCAATGCGGGCGCCAGCCTGCTGGTCTTCCAGCCGGCGTTTCGAAAGCCCGCCATAGGCGGGCATGGAGGCGGTGTCGAAAAGGATTTCTCCTTTCGCTTCATAGGCATGGCCGCGATCGATGAGAGATTGAATCAGGCTGGCCATGTCCGTCAATCCGTCCGCGCGCGGCAGGACGAAATCGGTGGCACGCGGCTCGATGGTCGGCTTCAGGCAGCCGAGGGCGGCAACGTCCGAATGATACTGGTCGGCCGTTTTCTGCGTCACTTCGCGGATCGCCTCATTGAGCGGCAGGTCGGGATAGTCGCGGCGGGCGCGCGCGTTGATCTTGTCGTCGACGTCGGTGATGTTGCGCACATAGGTCACGTGGTCCTCGCCATAGAGATGGCGCAGGAAACGGTAAAGAACGTCAAAAACGATGGCCGGACGCGCATTGCCGATATGGGCATAGTCGTAGACTGTCGGCCCGCACACATACATGCGCACCTTGTCCGCATCGATGGGGACGAAGTCCTCTTTGGCCCGCGTGAGCGTGTTGTAGACCCTGAGGCCCCTGAAACCGTTCGTCATCCTCACCTTCCGTTTTCAACCCATCGCCATGCCGAAGCGGTGCGATATTGCGGGCACGGTTTGCTCCGGCCGTCTGGCCTGGGCGTTTTTCTCGTCGGGAAAGGAGGGCGAAAACGTCCGGACCAGCGATAAGGCGCTAGCCGATAATGCAAATACCGATAATGGTGCACAGCGTTTTCATAGGCGTTCTTATCGCCGCAGGTGGCAGATGCGTCAAGACTAAAAGCTGAAAGCCAAAAGGCTGGGGATCGCGGCGAAACCCGGCGTTGCGGCCCTAAAGAGGTATTGCAAGCAAAATGGCATTGTGAAGGAAATGTTAAGGCTGATGCGGCAATTTTAGGAATGCGTCTTCCGACGGGGCGGTCTGTCAAGATTTTGTCGGATTTGGTCCCCATCTGCGCGGAAGGGACGACAACGCGGAACCAAGGATTAGTTATGCCCCGCGATATGAACAAGCCAGCAGAGTATACCGCCGAACAGGAAAAGCTCCTGCTTAGCCAGTATCACGCGGTTGGACCGGCAGCGATCAATGCCGCTCTGCAGTGCAAGGCCGAAAAGCCGGCACCGGCGCCGAAACAATCCCCTTACGACACGCAGACCGACTGAGGTTTCGCTCCGGTGTGACCGGAGCGTGTGGCAAGGGGCAGCACAGTTTCCAGACATTGCGAGAGCGATGCCAAGGATGATGTGCAGCGCATCTGGCGCTTCAATGCGACCTCAGCATAACATCATGCGGTTTTTTCGCTTGGACCGGCGGCAGGCGGCATGAGATGTGTCGGGACAGTCTCAGTGTCCAGTGAGTCCGCCAGATGAGGAACGACCCGCTTTCCCATGGCCTGTGGGAAAAAACAGCCCCTGCCGCGCCGCAGACAACAGCCCTTTCCGGCGATCAGTCGGCGATGGTTGCCATTGTCGGCGGCGGGTATACGGGTCTCTCGGCGGCACTTCGCCTGGCGGAGGCCGGTGCGGACGTCGCGGTTCTCGAAGCCGACGAAATCGGTTTCGGCGGTTCGGGCCGCAATGTCGGCCTTGTGAATGCGGGCATGTGGGTCATGCCCGACGACCTGCCCGGTATTCTCGGTGCGACCTATGGCGAGCGCCTGCTGAAAATTCTTGGCGACGCACCGCGCGTTGTGTTCGACCTGGCGAAGCGGCACGGCATGGACTGTGAGGCGATGCCTGTCGGGACGCTGCACTGCGCCGTCGGCGAAAACGGCCTCAGACAGCTTGATGAGCGCGCGCGGCAGTGGAAGGCGCGTGGTGCTCCGGTGCGGCTTCTCGACCGGCAGGAAACGGCGAAGAAGGTCGGGAGCGCGGCATATGCCGGCGCGCTGCTCGATGAACGGGCAGGCACGATCCAGCCGCTTTCCTACGCGCGGGGCCTTGCCCATGCGGCAGCACGGGCTGGTGCAAGGCTTCACACCGGTTCCCGGGTGACAAAGGCAGAGCGCAGCGGCGATGGCTGGCGGCTTGAAACGCCTCACGGCACGCTGTTGGCACGGCATGTGATCGTGGCAACCAACGCCTATACCACCACACCATGGTCTCAGATCCGCGAAGAGATCGTCCACCTGCCCTATTTCAATTTCGCCACCCCGCCCCTACCGCAGGCCGTGCGGGACCGGATATTGCCGGAGCGGCAGGGTGCGTGGGACACGAAGCAGATTCTGACCTCGTTCCGCTGGGACCGGGAGGGGCGGCTTATCTTCGGAAGTGTGGGGGCCCTGAAGGGCACGGGGCAGGCGGTTCACCGCGCCTGGGCGGAGCGGGCCATCGCCCGCCTGTTCCCAGAACTGAAAGGGACGCGGTTTGACCACTGCTGGTATGGCCATATCGGCATGACGGCCGATCATCTGCCGAAATTCCATCGTCTTGGCGAAAATGTCGTCGGTTTTTCAGGCTATAACGGGCGCGGCATCGGGCCGGGCACCGTGTTCGGCAAGGCCCTGGCGGAGCTTGTGCTGGGGCGCATTTCACAGGAGGAGCTTCCCCTGCCCGTCAGCGATGTGTCGCGCCAGTCGTTCCGGGGGTTGCGCGAGGGCGTCTATCGCTTCGGCGCCGAGGCCGTCCACCTCATGCGAACCGTCGTTTAAAAGAGATCGAGCTGACCACTGTCGTCTCCGGGCTTTGGGTCGATGTCCTTAGCCTCGCGGCGTTCCACGCGCTCCTGAAGGTCCGGGCCGGCATTTGCCACCTTATTGACCCGGTCCGACACGGGCACCGCCTCGAAGAAGCCGGGCTCGGCCGGTTTCAGAAGATCGGCCACATGGCGCGGTTCCTGGTTGAGGCAGTCCAGCCAGCGGTCGAAATCCTCCGACTTGATGACCACGGGCATGCGATGATGGATACCGCGCAGATCCGCATTGGCCTCCGTCGTCAGGATGGCGCCCGTGTCCATCTCCGTGCCACCGGGTTCCGACCAGCTTTCCATCAATCCGGCGAAGGCGATCAGGCCGCCATCGCGGGGCCGGATCCAGTATGGCTCCGCGCGTTTCGAGCCAACGCGTCGCCATTCGTAAAAACCATTGGCCGGAACCAGCGCGCGGCGATGGCGCATGGCGGTGCGGAAGGAGGCCTTTTCCGCCGCCGTTTCGGAGCGGGCGTTGAACAGAAGTGAGAAGTCGTCCGGATTTTTTGCCCAGGCGGGAATGAGCCCCCAGCGCACCAGCATGCTCTGCCGCGAAGGCAGGTTGGAACCGGCCGGTCGCGCCGGGCCGGACAGAGCCATCAGAACGGGCTGTGTCGGGGCGATGTTGTAGCGCGGGGGAAACGGCTCGAAATCGGTCACCGCGAGGAGCGACTGCACCGCGCCCGGCGTGTCGGTGAGAGCGAAGCGACCACACATGAGCTGATACCCCGACCAGTGTTTCAGTAACGGCCGGCCGCCTCCTCATAGAGGTAGCGGTCGTAAAGGCGCTCGGCATCGCGCACGCGGCCCTCGGCGAGGAACAGGTCCGATTCCTTCAGCGAAATCCGATTGCGCACCTTGCGACGGTCCTCGCCCTTGGCGGCGTCTTCGAGATCGTCGTAAAGCTGCTCGAGTTCGCGCTTGAGACGGTCATATTCCGACTGGGCGTCATGCACACGTTTGCCGACGCGGTAAGCGCTCTCGAATCCCGGTGCAACGTCGGAGGGGCAGGAATTGGCGTAGCTGCGCCCGTCGCGCCCGGCGCTCAGGCCATTTTCGGGGGTGCAATAGCGGCGAATGCCGTCTTCCCAGCCTGCGCGCCAGGCGCTTTCATCCACCGGCAGACTGTACTTGGCGCAGGCTTCGCGGTGCCTTTGAACATAGGACGGGCTGCGTCCGGCAGCGCCGTCGCTGCGTCCCAGGTCGCTCCAGTTCACCGATTCGCACTCGGTCTCGTTCAGCGTTGCACATGCTGACAAGGACAATATGAACGCCAGACCTGCAACCAGCCCCGTGCTTCGCATCACCCGCACGATTGCGTCCCCCATATTCTCAAGACATAAACACGGGCCGGACTGTTGGTGATCGGGTGGCAGGATGCAAGGGGTATGCCTGTGAAATCAGAGGAAATCCTCGCCGTTTCCGCGGCCGTTCTAAAGGACGGGCACGTTCTTCTGGTGCGCCGCGGCCGCCCGCCCGCGCAGGGCCTCTATGCCTTTCCCGGTGGTCGCGTGGAAGCGGGAGAAACCTTCGAGCAGGCGCTCGCACGCGAATTGCTGGAGGAGACAGGACTGGTCATAGAAACAGCCAGCCCCTATCGCGAAATCCTGCTCAACGGGGATGACGGGCAGCAGACCTTTCGGCTGATCGTGTTTCGCGCCACCGTTGCGGCAGGCGCCATCACCGCGGGTGACGATGCAAGCGAGGCCGGATGGTATGCAGCCGAGGCGATCACTGCCATGCCCCTCACTGAAAGCACGCGCGCGGTTATTGAAGAACTGCAACACTCGACCAATAGCTGAGCCCATGGGGCTCTGCGCCCTCAATCTTGCCACTTTCCTGAATGTCTGGTGATCGCCTTCCTGCAACTGCGGGCGTTTGACAGGCGGCGCTCGCTGGGAGACAACACGGCATGCGCAATGGTTCAGCACTTTTCGGCCTCGTGGTGGCCCTTTTCATGGCTGCGCCTGCGGCACGGGCCAACGACGCGACCTATGAAACACCACTTCTAAGGCTCGCTGAAGTGCTTGGTTCGATCCACTATCTGCGCAATCTGTGCGGAGAGGGTTCCGACACCTGGCGCGAGAAGATGGAAGAGCTTCTGGAAACGGAAGCGCCGACGCCGGCTCGCCGGGAAAAGCTGATCGCCAGCTTCAATCGCGGCTACAGATCCTTTGCAGGCACCTATGAAAACTGTACGGACCAGGCGCTTTCCGCCATCGACCACTATATGAACGAGGGCTCACGCATATCCAGCGAGATCGTGCAGCGCTACGGAAACTGAGACGTGACAATGAAGCGGCATCTGGTGAACGTCGGAAACCACTCAAACATGCAGGGCCGGACGCGGTGGCGGCGCCTTCTGATGGCCGGCCTGGCTGCGGCTGGTTTGACTGGAGCGAACGCCCTGCCCGCGTTTGCCCTCAGCGAACTGCAGCAGGTCGAACCGGCAGAGGAAGGCGAGAGCGGGTCCGATAGTGTCGAGCGTGTGCCACTGCCGCCCCCGATTCGCTTCCCGAACGCCGACACCGACACACCGGAAAGTTCTGAGCCGGGTGAGGATGCTATTCCCGTTGAGGATACCCCACTGCGCGATGTGGTGCGGCCGGATACCCAGATCGGAAAGGAATTGCCGGAGATCCTTTACGATCTGGAGCAGGTCCCCGAACCGGTGCGGCGGATGCATGGGCTGATCGTCGAAGCCGCCAAAAGCGGGGACATCGAACGTCTGCACCCACTGATCGGCAGCGGCGAGAGCGCGACGCGCCTCTCGCTCGGAGGGCTCGATGGCGATCCGCTCGATTTTCTCATCGAACTGTCAGGAGACGAGGGAGGCCAGGAAATATTGGCCATACTGCTCGAAGTCCTGCAGGCGGGCTATGTGCATCTCGATGCAGGCACGCCCCAGGAAATGTATGTCTGGCCTTATTTTTTCGCCATCCCGCTCGAATCCCTCGACAAGAAGCAGCGCGTCGAACTGTTCACGCTTGTGACTGCCGGTGACTATGAGGACATGAAGAGTTTCGGCGCCTACATCTTTTATCGCGTGGGTATAACGCCAGATGGACACTGGGCGTTTTTCGTGGCCGGAGACTGAGCCGTTTCTTGCAATCGCCTGGAACGCCCCCATATCCGGTGGAGCTCAGGGAGGTGTCCCATGGAGGGGATAGCGCAATCGCAAAGCGGCCTTGCCGCATCGCCGCGAAGCCCGGGGAGGCGCGGACGCCTTGTCAGGCGCGTCATCCTCTTTCAGGTGAAGCTCATGGCCGACGGCATGCGCGATGTCGTTATGAGTCCCCTGTCGATCGCCGCCGGTCTGTTCGGTCTCATTTCACGCAACGGAAGCGCCGAGGTCTATCTCGACCGCCTGATGCGGTTTGGCAGGGAGACGGATCACTGGATCAATCTTTTCGACCACCGAAGCGCGCCGCACGACACGCCCTCCCCCTCACTCGACAACATCGCCGAGCAGATCGAGGAGGCACTGCGCCGCGACTTTGAAAACGGTGGCCTGAGCGCCAGAAGCGCCAAAGCTCTTGCCGAGGCTGCGGCCCGCCTTAGGGAGAAGGCCGGGCGTTGAGCCAATCCGGAATGCGCCGCCATTCCTGACACCTACCGGGTTGTCGTCAGCGACAAAGCATCCTAGCTAGGATTAGAACCCGTTCATCCAGCCGGATCAGCCATGCCAACCTGCCACCTAGACAATCGCGCCCTCTTCCAGTTGCAGGGGCCCGAGGCCGAACACTTTCTTCAAAACGTGATCACGAACGATCTCTCGGCTCTCAAGGATGGCGAATGCCGCCCGAGCGCCCTGCTCACCCCTCAGGGCAAGATTCTGTTCGATTTTCTCGTTTCCCGCGCCGGCAGCGAAACGCTGCGGATAGAATGTCGAGCGGATATCGCGGCTGACCTGGTGAAGCGCCTGACCCTCTACAAGCTGCGCGCGAAAGTGGATATTTCCGAGATAGAACAACGCACTATCGCGGTTTCGTGGCAAAGTGATTCTGCTTCTTCAGAAAAAGATTCAACGCTGACGGACTGTCGCTTTCCCGCAGACCTGAACGTGCGGCGGCACTATGGCGAAACGCCCGAAGCCGACAGCACCAGGGAGCGCTGGGATGAGCTGCGGATTTCCCATGCCGTTGCTGAAAGTGGCAACGACTTTGCGTTGGGCGACGCCTTTCCTCATGATGTTCTCTATGACCAGAACGGCGGCATCGGGCTTAAGAAGGGCTGCTTTGTCGGCCAGGAAGTGGTCTCGCGGATGCATCACCGGGGGACGGCCCGCCGGCGGCTTCTGATCACCGAAAGCGATTCCGACCTGCCTCCTCCGGGCACCGAGCTGCGCGCGGACGGCAAACCTCTGGGAACACTGGGCACGGTCTCGGGCCCGAAGGGCCTGGCCATCGTGCGGATCGACAGGGTCAAAGACGCGATGGACACCGGAACACCCGTCTTGGCAGGAGACACAGCCGTAACATTTGCCATCCCGCAATGGGCCAGCTTCACCTTTCCAGAATCGACGGAAAGTGCGGGCTGATGCCGGCTTCGACCAAAACCGGGGCCCCTCGCGCATGGCAGCGCATGCTGTCCGGCCGTCGCCTGGACCTTCTGGACCCGTCTCCACTGGATGTAGAGATCAGCGATATCGCTCATGGCCTTGCCCGTGTTGCCCGCTGGAACGGGCAGACCGAGGGCGACCATGCCTATTCCGTGGCTCAACATTCGCTTCTGGTGGAAGAGATTTTTTGCAGGATCACACGCGACGTCACGCCCGAGTGTTCCATGGCCGCGCTGCTGCATGACGCGCCCGAATATGTCATTGGCGACATGATTTCCCCATTCAAGGCCACGCTGGGCGACGACTACAAGTCTGTCGAGAAGCGCCTGCAGCGCGCCATCCACCAGCGCTTCGCTCTTACACCGGATCTGCCGGTACGGCTGAAGAAAGCAATCAAACGCGCCGACCAGATCGCGGCCTTTTATGAGGCGACGCAATTGGCAGGCTTCGGCGTGACGGAGGCCGCGAGGTTCTTCGGTCGCCCGCGCGGGCTGCCTCCGGAAGGGCTGAGGCTCGATCCGCAGCCACCCAGGCTGGCGCAAAAAGCCTTCCTCGATCGTTTCGCCGATATTGAAGAAAAGAGAAAACTTCAATCCTAAGTATTTCTTATTTTCACCCCTAATGAAGAATTTAATATAAACTTTTCACGAATTACTTAATTTATTGACGCCGTAAAATTATATTATATATATTCTTTTCCATCATAAATACACTTGATATATTCGCTATCCAAACTGATGCAGTTCAGCGTTTCTTATCTTACTTCAAGAATTCTTGGATGGATGGGAACGTCGACGGGGCGGTGCTTCGGTTTCTGAAAAAAGAAACCCCGAACACGGCACGGAGATGTTCGAAACATGGACAATCAAGCAGGACGACTTATTCAATCAGCGAATGCAGCGCTCGGTTACACCACAGAGTTTGCGCTGAACTACGGATTGACGTTTTTCGGAGCGATTGCTCTCCTGGTGATTGGAATCATCGCTGCGAAAATGCTGGAGCGCTGGGTGCGCAATACACTTAGCAAGGTCTTTTCATTCGACGCGACCCTGACTTCCTTTCTGTCGGCGCTGGCCCGATACACCGTTCTTGCGCTCTCCGGTGTTGCGGCGCTTACACAATTGGGTGTTCCAACCGCCAGCATTATCGCGGCGCTCGGTGCTATAGGTCTCGCGGTCGGACTTGCTCTTCAGGGAACATTGCAGAACATTGCAGCCGGTGTGATGCTTCTCATTCTGCGCCCATTTGAAGTAGATGAGCACGTTCTGGCGAATGGAATATCCGGGACCGTGACCACTCTGGGACTATTCGCTACGGAGCTGAAAACGGATGACGGTCTCATCGTATTCGCCCCCAACAGCACACTTTGGAATGCGGCCATAACAAACCATTCCCGAAACAAGGCTCGCAGGGTAGAGCTTGAAATCGATGTCGGCAGCGATCTCAGCCCCGAACAGGTTCAGAAGGGACTCTTGAGAATCCTTGCCACGGACAAAAGCATCTTGAAGAAACCTCAAGCAGAAACGCTCTTTTCGGCGATTGATGGCGGCGCTCCACGCCTGACACTTCGTTTCTGGGCGAGAAGCGAGGGATGGCAGAAATCACGCTCGGCCCTGACTGAGGCCATAAACAAGGGTTTTGGAAAGAAGGGCGTGAGCGTCTCAACCCCGAACTGAACCTGCTTCCAAAACGGCAACTGGAGAGGCACTTCACCTCTCCAGACGGTCGATGAACCACTGCGTGAGGGTGGTCCAGACAGCGTCCTTTTCTCCGGCGTCCTCGCAGCCATGGTCGAGATTGGGGTTGTCGTTGACTTCGATCACGTAGACACCTTCCGGCGTTGCCTTGAGATCGACACCGTAGAGCCCGCTGCCGATACAACGCGCGGCACGCACGGCGATGTCGAGCACGTCCGACGGTGTGTCCGCCAGGGTGAACGAGCGGAAGCCTCCTTCGTCCGGGCGACCCTGCCTTTCGTGATTGACGATCTGCCAATGCTTTTTCGCCATGAGGTACTGCACCGAGAAAAGCGGCCTTCCCTCGAGAACCCCGATACGCCAGTCGAAGGCGGTGGGCAGAAACTTCTGCGCGATGAGCAGATCGGAATCCTCCAGCCATTTTGTCGCCAGCGCCTTGAGTTCCGCCATGTTCGCCGCCTTCTTCACGCCTCGTGAAAAGGAACTGTCGGGCGTCTTGAGCACCAGCGGGAAACCGAGCAGATCGGCAGCGCGCTCAAGGTCCGCCGCGCCGGCAATCATCATGGTCGGTGGAACGGGAACGCGGTGCGTCGTCATCAACTCATTGAGATAAACCTTGTTCGTGCAGCGGATCATCGACAGTGGATCGTCGATCACCGGCATGCCCTCCTGTTCGGCACGCCGGGCGAAGCGATATGTGTGGTTTGAAATGGACGTGGTCTCGCGGATGAACAGGGCATCAAAATTTGCCAGGCGCGGCAGATCTTTTTTTGTGATGGGCTCCACTTCAACGCCCATGCGTGCGGCAATGCGCGACCAGTGCTTGAGCGAAGCAACGCTCGACGGCGGCAGTTCCTCCCTTGGATCAATGAGGGTGGCGAAACCATAGCGCGACGGAACCCGGGTGCGGCTCTCACGCCACTGCCGGCTCGTATATGTGTGCAGGGATGCGGTGAAGCGCTCCTTCTCTTCCGAGCTCATGCGTGAAAGGGCACGAAACCCGATGCGCGTGATCGTTGCCCATTCACCGTCCTTGATGACAACTTCCAGAGCGGGCGCGCGAAACCAGTCGAACAGGAGCTTCGCGAAGCGTTCCCAGGCCTTCTCGGGTCCGATGCCGAAAAACACGCTGACGCTTGCTGGAAATCTACCGCCAATCTCAGCGCGGCAACGGTTGAGGGCCTGTTCGAGTTCCGGAAGCGCGTTCTCGTAAAGCTTGCGCGCGGAAAGGTCGATCATGGTTTCGACCGAGGGGATCACGCGATGACCGCGGGAACTGGCAAGCAGCGACGCGTAGTAGCCACGGCTCTGATAGGCATAGCTTGATGAGAGATTGATGACCTTGGGTCGCTGTCCGCGAAACAGCGCCGGATGGGCCAGATAATCGCGGTTGGTGATGATTTTATAAGGGGTGGCGGTCTCGTCGAGATCGCCCTTCTTGCCAGTCAGGATGACCCAACTCATCTGGGGCCGTTCTCCGTGTTCAATGCGCACAGCGCCTTTTGGTAACGCAATGCGCTCATACCGTCGTGATAGTAATTCTCATATTGGGCAAAGCTACGATATCCCGTTTTTTCGTAAAGCCGGATGGCCGGCTCATTGTCTGCCCGCACCTCAAGACGCATCGACCGGAGCCCCCGTGCACGCGCTGCGTTCTCTACATGATGCAACAGCAACGCCGCGACCCCCCTGCCGGTTTCATCCGGTGCGACAGCAATGGAGTAAAGCCGCGCGATGCCACTCGTCCGGCGTGTCAGCACCAGTGCATATCCGAGGATGTTTTCACCCTCTTCGGCAACGCAGGTGATGGCCGCCCGCGATCCGATCAGGCGCCGGAGAGAGCGCTGGGAAAGCCTGTCGCCCGAAAACGCCGCGTTCTCGATTGTAACCATTGCATCGAGATCTCCAAGAGCGGCACAGCGAACTTCAATCGACATACCACGCTCCGGACAATATCAGCGGCTTTGAAGGCCCATGGTCGAGAAGCCGGAGCCCCGATTTGCAGCGCCCGGCGGGGATTGCTAGACACGCGAGATCAGCAGGCCAGACGCGACAGGACGTCCGCAAAGCCAGATCCTGGCGTTTCGAGCGCTGCAAACGGGTCAATGCCGTCCCCTGAAGGCCGGAAACGACAAACATGGAACGGAGACATTCCCCAATATGGAAATGCAAACTGAGAACCTCATGACAGCCGCCCAGGCAGCTCTGGCCCAGGCCAGCGAATTCGCCGTATCTTACGCCTTCTCGATTCTCGGCGCCATCATTCTCATCATCGCCGGCTTTATTGTCGCGGGGATGGCGGAAAAGTGGGTGCGCCGCACGCTCGATCGTTTTCCCTCATTCGATATCACGCTCACCAGTTTTCTTTCCAAGATTGCCCGGTACGCGGTCCTGATTCTGGTCGGAGTTACGGTGCTGGCCCAGTTCGGGGTTCAGACGGCGAGCATCATCGCCGCACTCGGTGCAGCCGGCCTCGCTATCGGCCTTGCCCTGCAGGGCACGCTGCAGAATGTCGCCGCCGGCATCATGCTCCTCGTTCTGAAACCGTTTCGTGTCGGCGAGTTTGTCGAGGCGAGCGGAATTTCAGGGACGATCCAGACCATCGGCCTCTTCGCAACCGAGATGAAGACGGTCGATGGCCTCTACATCCTCGCGCCGAACAGCTCGCTGTGGAACACGTCCGTCACCAATTATTCGCGCAATCCGCGCCGCCGCAACGACCTGGTGATCGGCATCGGCTACAATGACGACATCGACCTGGCACAGAAGACGATGCTCGACCTTGCTGCGTCCGACGACCGCGTTCTGGCCGATCAGGAACCCGCGACCTTCGTTTCGGAACTGGGCGACAGCGCCGTCAACATCACCATGCGCTACTGGACCACGACCGCAGACTGGTGGCAGACCCGCCTTGACCTGACCAAAGCGGCCAAGAAGGCGTTCGACGAGAAGGGTATCTCCATCCCCTTTCCGCAGCGCGACGTTCACTATCTGCCGCTCGACAGCAAGGCCCAGTCCACCAGCCCGGCCAAAAAGAGCACCGCCAAGCGCTGATGCTTGCCTCACCTGCCGGCAAGCAATTGCCGGTAGGTGACGTTCGCGATCTCCAGCAGGCGCTTTTCTGAAATCGCTCCGGCAACCGTGTAGGCGAAGCCCTCTTCCTGCCAGTAGAATGCGCGGCCGCCTTCATCCTCAAAGAGCCGGAAACCCGTCGTCTCTCCCTTCACGCAATGGGCGACATAGAGCGAAACGCGTTCACCCGAGGGATCTTCATACATAAACTGCGCGGCGGCTTTTCCGCCCGAGGGCAGCAACCGGCCGCCCATGAGATCAAACCCTTCGGCCCGCAGATCGGGGGCGACAAGCCTGGTACCGACGCGGTTGGACAGCCATCCGACCAGATGACTGCGATCGCTGGCGCCCACTTCAACAACATGCAGTTTTTCTGCCGCATAAACCTGATGCGCAGCGACGGCCTCGCCAACCACGTCCAGCGCGGCGAGCGTTTCGCCGCCACCAAAACCCTGCCGCCCCACCCAGAAACCGGCTGCCGCACCGGCCGCGACAAGCATGACGGCAGCCACGGCGAGCCGGCGCAACGGCATGTGCCGGGAGCCCTTTGTCTTGCGGTCGGCAGAATGCGCCCCTTCCTGCAGACGATGCGGCACCTCCTCGCTCGCCAGCATGGCCAGCGTGTCGCGCAGCAGCGCCCGATCCGAGACGTAGCGAGCGCTCAGCGCACGCATATCAGCGCGGGTTTCCAGCCAGGCCTCGTAGGCAGCCATATCCTCCGGTGACAGCTCGCCATCGAGTGCAAGATGAATGTCCCTTTCGTCAAAGCTGCGCTGTGTCATCACTCCACCGCCTTGAGAATGCGCCGGCGTCGCGCCAGATCAAGAATGTCACGCAGATCCTGCCGTCCACGCGCCACGCGCGACATCAACGTTCCCGTGGGAATGTCCAGAACGTCTGCTGCCTCGGCGTAGCTCATGCCTTCAACCCCCACCAGAAGGATCGCGGCGCGCCGTTCCGGGCTGATTTCCTGCAGGGCATCGAGCACGTCACGAAGATCGAGCATGCCGTTCTGTTCCGGCGCGCTGATCGAAGCCGGCATGTCGACCGCTGCGCCCGAGACGAGTTCGCTCCGCCGCTTTCGTGCCCGCACACCATCGACGAACAGATTATGCATCAAAGTGAACAGCCATCGCCTCGGCGACGTGCCCGTCTGCCAGTTGTCGAGCCGCGAAAAGGCCCGCTCGAGGCAATCCTGCACGAGGTCGTCGGCCGCATCCGCATCGCGCAGCAGCGCGCGCGCATAGCGTCGCAGCCCCGGAATTTCACCGACAATCGCCTTCCTCTTGCCGTCCATGCCCCCTGCCCGCCTTTTACGGGAGTTCGCTTCTGTCCGATCAACGGTTGCGTAGACGAGTTTATTCCCGGTCTGCGACAGCAATCATGAGAAAAACTGATCGAAGGTGCACAATTTGTCGATTACGCTGAAGTTCAGCCTGCGCTATCCTCATCCTCCCGATCACTGCACTGACACACCGGAAACGCGTGAAGGCAACATGACACAACAAAACCCTGTCCGCGCGGCCATGCCACATGCGTTTCCATGGGCGGTCGTCATCTGTGGCTGTCTGATCGCAGCCCTGAACTTCGGCCCGCGCTCGGCCATGGGCTTCTTCCAGCTCCCATTGCTCGCCGAAACGGGCTGGGACCGCACCACATTCGGCCTCGCCATGGCGATCCAGAACCTGCTCTGGGGGATCGGACAGCCAGTTTTCGGCGCCATCGCGGACCGGTTCGGGACGTGGCGTGTTCTCGCCCTCTCCGCCGTGCTTTACGCCGTCGGTCTTTTGATGATGTCGATGCCCACGCATGAAGCCATGCTTCACATCGGCGGCGGGGTTCTTGTCGGCCTTGGCGTTGCCGGCGGATCCTTCGGCATCATCCTCGCAGCCTTTGCCCGCAGCGTTCCTGCCGAGAAGCGCAGCCTGATTTTCGGCCTTGCGACAGCTTCAGGCTCTGCCGGCATGTTTATCTTCGCGCCGATAAGCCAGGGCCTGATCGATGCGTTCGGCTGGTCCGATACGCTGGTCTATATGAGCGTGGCGATGCTGATCGTCCCGCTTCTGGCCATACCGCTCGTCGGCAATGCGGCGACAGCGCGTAACAGCGCGGAAACCTTCAAGCAGACGGTCAGAGAGGCCCTTCGGGAGGCCTTCGCGCATCGCAGCTTCGTGCTTCTGGTCGCGGGGTTCTTCGTGTGCGGCTTCCAGGTCGCCTTCATCACCGCCCATTTCCCGGCCTATATCGGCGATATCGGCATTGATGCACGCTATGCGGTTGTGGCGCTGGCCCTGATCGGCTTCTTCAACATCATCGGTTCGCTCGCCTCGGGCTATATCGGCCAGCGCTATTCCAAGCCCGGTTTTCTGGCCCTGATCTACATCGCGCGGTCAATCGCCGTAACCGCATTCCTGCTGCTCCCGCAAACGCCCACAAGCGTGATCATCTTCGCCATCGTCATGGGGCTTTTGTGGCTATCCACCGTGCCGCCGACCAATTCGCTGGTGGCGATCATGTTCGGCACGGGGCATCTGGGGCTTCTGGGCGGGGTCGTGTTCTTTTCACACCAGGTGGGCTCGTTCCTGGGCGTGTGGCTGGGCGGCTATCTCTACGACCTGTTCGGCAGTTATGATCCGGTCTGGTGGCTCGGCGTGATCCTCGGTCTCTTTGCAGCCCTGGTTCACTGGCCGATCCGGGAAGCAGCCGTGCCGCGCCCTGCTCTTGCGCCAGCCGAGTAGGCCGTCGGTTCAACCGGCCGCGTCCCCGGCGCTGCGGGCGAGTGCCGCCAGAAAGCCGCCGCGCGCAGCGGGCTCTTCCATCCCGCGCGGTTCGTAGACGTTTCGGTGGAAGAAAAACCCGGTCAAACGATAAGCGTCCTCAAGCGCATCGGGCGGTGTCTCCATCCGCGCCTTCACCGTCAGAAAGCGCGGTAGCGGCAGAAGCCTGTCGCGCCAGGGAGCGCCGGCTTCTTCGGTCACCGCACGGCCGGATTTCGGCGACACATAGGCAAGGCTTTCGCGGCTGCCCGTCAGCGCGCATCGCGTGAGATCGAGCCCGAATCCCAGTTCGTCGAGCAGTGCCAGTTCAAAGCGCACCATCAACGGCCCGGCGATCTCGGGCTCATCCAGATGGGCGGTGATGATTTTCAGGGTCTCATAAAGGCCCGCATGGGCGTCGCGCTCGGGCATCAGACGCAGATGAGCGGCCAGGAGCTGTATGCCGTGGATGGCCAGTGCCGAGGCGAGAAGGCGCGCAGCGTTCAATTCCAGCGGCTCGACCTGAAATGTGCCCAGATGCTCCTCGAGGCGGGCGCGCCAGACCAGATCAACGCGATTTCCCGGCTGGAGAAGCGGTTGCATGCGGCGCGACCGGCCGCCTTTTACGAGGCCGAGATGACGACCGTGGGCCGCCGTCATCGTTTCCAGGACGACGCTCGTTTCGCCATGCTTTCTGGCGCCCAGAATGATCCCTTCATCGCGCCATTCCATCAGGTCACTGTCCTTCCCTCAACCGGGGAATTCAAGCCCCATTTCGCGGAAGCGCTCCGGATCGTTGCCCCAGCCCTCGCGCACCTTCACAAACAGGAAGAGATGAACCTTCTGCTCAAGGATCCCCGCCAGCTCCTCGCGGGCGGCCTGCCCAACGGCACGAATGGCCGAGCCTTTGTGACCGAGCACGATTTTCTTCTGGCTGTCGCGCTCCACATAAACAACCTGGTCGATGCGCACGGAGCCGTCCTTGCGCTCTTCCCACTTCTCGGTTTCGACGTGGATCGCATAGGGCAATTCCTGGTGCAGTCGCAGGAAGAGCTTTTCGCGTGTGATTTCCGCTGCGAGCTGACGCATCGGCAGGTCGGATAGCTGGTCCTCCGGATAATACCAGGGGCCTTTGGGCAGCGTCTCGGAGAGGTAGGCGAGGAGATCGTCACAGCCCGATCCCTGCAGTGCCGAGATCATGAAGGTGCGTTCAAACCCCACCGCATCGTTGGCCCGGGCGGCGAGTTCCAGCAGAGAATCGCGCTTTACCCGGTCGATCTTGTTGAGAATCAGGATTTTGGGCTGCGCCACATCCCTGAGCTTTTCAAGAATGGCGGCGGCATCGCCCTTGATGCCACGCTCCGCATCAATCAACAGTGCCACGATGTCGGCGTCCTTGGCCCCGCCCCAGGCGGTCGTGACCATGGCGCGGTCGAGCGTGCGGCGCGGATTGAAGATGCCTGGCGTGTCGATGAACACGATCTGCGCGTTTTCGTGGGTGGCAATGCCACGTACGATCGCACGTGTCGTCTGCACCTTGTGGGTGACGATGGACACCTTCGCACCGACAAGCTGATTGAGCAGCGTCGACTTGCCCGCATTGGGGGCGCCGATCAATGCCACAAAGCCGGACCGGGTCTCGCCCTGTGCGTCGGCTGCGGGAACGTCTTCACTCATGATGTGCTCTCATTGCTCTGCCACACGCCTTCCCGCTCCAACATGCCGATGGCGGCGGCCTGTTCCGCCTCGCGCTTGGAACGGCCCCTTCCGTGCGCGGGCTCATATCCGGTGATCCTGACGGTCACGGAAAAAACCGGATCATGGTCGGGGCCCTGCCGGTCCTCCACAGTATAGCCTGGCGTGACGCCGGCAACCTGATGCGCCCATTCCTGCAGGGCGGTTTTCGGGTCGCGGCGATCGGCCCCTTCGGCCTGCGCACGCTCACGCCAGTGACCGCGCACAAAGGCACGTGCAGCGTCGATGCCGCCTTCAAGGTATACCACCGCGATCAGCGCTTCCATCACATCGGCACGCAGATTGATCTGCTTGCGGGTCGCCGCCCCGCGCAGATCGCTGCCCATGTGGATCAGCGGACTGATCTTCAACTCGTCGGCGACCTCTGCCAGCGTCTCGGCATTGACGAGCGCATTGAGCCGCACAGAGAGTTCGCCTTCGGGCGCTTTGGGGAAGCTCTCATAAAGCAGTTCGGCAACGGCAAGCCCCAGCACACGGTCGCCGAGAAACTCCAGCCGCTGGTAATCGGAACCCGAGCGGCTCCGTGCGCTGGCATGTGTCATCGCCTCTTCGACAAGCGCGGCATTCGTGAATACAAATCCGGTGCAATCGGCGACCGCTTTGACTAACTGGGGGCCACGCAGGCGCTTGGCAGTCATGATCCACGCAAACTCTAGTCGACCCAGTCGAAGATGCGCCACGGGCGCACTTCCGAAGGCCAGCGCCAGATTTCCAGCGGGCTTGCACCCCCGGCGATGGAGAAGAAGATGATGTTGGCGCGGCCGACAAGGTTTTCAGCCGGCACGAAACCGACCGAGAAGCGGCTGTCGGCGGAGTTGTCGCGATTGTCGCCCATCATGAAATAATGCCCCTCGGGCACGATGAATTCGCGCGTGTTGTCGCCAATGCCGTTCGCCGTCAAATCCAGCGTCTCGTAGGAAACGCCGTTGGGCAGCGTCTCCCGGTAGACGTCTACCGGCCGGTCCATTTCGGTAATGTCGGGGTCGTCAATCTGGCCGATCTTCTCACGCTCCACGGCTTTGTCGTTGATGTAGAGCTCACCCTCTCGCATCTGGATTTTATCGCCCGGCATCCCGACCACGCGCTTGATATAGTCGACGGAAGGATTGGGCGGAAACTTGAAGACAACCACGTCGCCGCGCTCGGGTTCAGAACCCCAGATGCGACCGGAAAAGAGCGGTGGCGAGAACGGGAGAGAATGACGCGAATAGCCATAGGCCCATTTGGTGACGAACAGATAATCGCCCTCAAGCAGGGTCGGGCGCATGGAACCGGACGGAATGGAGAATGGCTGAAACAGGAAGGTGCGGATAACCAGCGCGAGGATAAGCGCCTGGACAATCACATTGACGGTTTCGCCCACGCCGCCCGATTTCTTCTTCGTCTTGTCAGCCACGCTCATCATGTCCTCGGTTCGAGTGTTTCGGCACGGTCTTATCGCGCCAGAAAGGCGGCGGCAATGCGACAGCACAACCCTTGCGCAGTTTTCGGCGTCAGTTTCCGTTGTCGGGAACCGCCTCAATGATCACAAATGCCTGAGCCAGGGGATAGTCGTCAGTGATGGTCAAATGAACCAGCGCTTTCATGCCTGAAGGTGTCATGCCCTCAAGCCTCGCCCTGGCCTTCCCCGACAGCTCCATTGTCGGCTTGCCGCCGGGAAGATTGACGACCCCCATTTCGCGCCAGAAGACGCCACGGGAGATGCCTGTGCCAAGCGCCTTGGAGCACGCCTCCTTGGCGGCGAAGCGCTTCGCATAGGAAGCCGCACGCTCGCGGCGCCTGTCGGACTTGGTCCGTTCGATCTCCGTGAAAACACGCTGGGTGAAGCGCTCCCCATAGCGGTCGAGCGTTTTGGCGATCCGTCTGATGTCGATCAGGTCGCTTCCAATTCCGATAATCATGAACTCGTCGCGGTCCTTGCGTCGAAGGCTTGCCGGCCGGCCTTGCGGCGTGCCCGCTCGGCGAGACGCTTGCGGCGCTGCTCGCGGAAGGTGAATGTCGCCCAGCGTGTCACGAAGTAGAACACCAGAGCGAAGAAAATGCCCAGAGGCAGCGCGCCGACGGACATGGGCTTGATGACCGGCTCCCAGAGCTGGGAGAACTCCAGGTGGCGCAGCATCTTGCCCAGATGTATGGGGGCACCGTGCGAGAGCTCCCGCCCATAGAGGATGAGGCGACCCGTTTCCAGCGTCGCCCCCCAGATGAACGGAAATGTCAGCGGGTTGCCAACGGCGGTGCCAATGGCCGAGGCGACGAGGTTTCCGCCGATGCACCATGCCAGACCGGCCGCGATAAAGAAGTGGAACCCCATGAAGGGCGTGAACGACGCGAACACACCGGCGGCGATGCCTGCAGCAATGGCGTGCGGTGTCGCCGTCAACCGCAGAGCACGCTTGACGAAATATTGTGCGGACCGCCAGAACGAGCGACGCGGCCAGACCATGGTCCGCGCCCTCTCCCATAGATCCGCCGGTTTTCTACGTCGAAACAACATCGCGACTACGAAGCACCCCCAACAGCAACCAAGCTTCCCCCTGTCGACAGAATCCTAGAGCCCGTATTCTTAACGACGGGTTCCCCTGGACATGTCTCTGGTTCGATATAGGCAAGCTCGGTCGGACGGGGCAAGGGAAACGGGTTAATAATCGTGTTTCCCGCTACAAAAGCAGGAAACACGATAGAGCTATTCACATGAAGCGGCGGAATTTGGGCGCCTGCCTAACCCGCTTTCGCCATTGAAGGTTCGGCAGGTTTTCGATCGCCGAGCGCCAGATCCTTGCGCAGCAGCATATATCCGCGGCTCTCGCTCCAGCCGAGTTCGGGATGGCTCGCAACTCTGTGAGCCAGGTACTGAATGCACCAGCTGTCCACAATGCGATAGCCGAGTGCGTCGATATCCGCGAGAAACCGGTTCTTGTTGCGGATGTGGTAGGGCAGGAAGGTCGGCCCGCCGCGCTGCAGCGTGTAGACGGACGGACCCTCCCGCAATGCCACCTTGTTCAGGAGAATCACCTGCGGCCGCTCGGGCAGTCTGTCGACAAAGTCCGCGAACGGAATGTCCAGATACTGCAGCAGTCCGGAACACAGCAGTATCTCGGCTTTCCTGATCTCGGAAAAGCTGTCGCAAAAGGAAAGTTCCGGACCGAGACCCTCGGCGCGCGCCATGGCCCGGCCGGCCTTCACCATGGACGGCAGTTCATAGACCTGCCATTGCACGTCTGAAAGATCGAGCAGTTCGCGGAAAGCGCGATATTTCGTTCCGACATGCCCGCCGGCGTCCAGCAGACGAATCCGGCCGCCTGCCCGCGCACGCAATTCCCGCTCGAGCCAGAACATGACGGGATAGTCCCAGTCGATGATCCTGCTCATCTTGTCGAGCGCAACCGGAACCACATCTTCATGATCATAATCGGTCAAAGCCCAGCGGGGGGCTGCGCTCACAGCGCTTTCGCGATCGGGATATGCTCCGGTCAGTTCTGCGCGTCGGGCCACCAGGTGGACCTTTGACAGGACCGAGTGCAACGGTCGGGCAAAACGCTTGATCCTGCCGCCATCGAAATGCAGTAAGGTTTTCATTTCAGCCTCTCTTGAACACGAGTAGCGCGCGCCCGTCACGCTGGCAGCGCCCGCTTCCGATGCAGGACGCATCGGAAGCCGACGTGGCCGGCGAATATGACCGGACGGTTCAGGAGAGCTTTGTGCGCGGAGGCTTGAGCGGCTTTTCCACCAGGTTGGAACAGAGTGCGGCCATGGGCCCCGCAGCGAAACAGGCGCCGAGCCGCGCATGGACCATGGCTTCATGCTTCAGGCTGTCGAGCGGCATGCAGTGGGCCATACAGCATTCCGTATCCGCTGCCCCCGTGCTGCCATGCGCTTGGTCGCCATGCCCATCGCCATGTTCGTGTGCGTGGTCCTGCGTGTGGGGAATGGCGTGGCTGGAGGAAATATCCGCCGCAGCGGCTGGTGGGGTCACGTGCACATGCACACCGCCAAAAGGAAACAGCACAAGGGCGACCAGAATGAGAGCGGCCAATCCACCCCTCAATATCTCCGAAAGCCGTTGTTTCTGAACGCTGCGCATTCAGAATGTTGGGCGCCGGGTACTGGAGGGGTCAACTCATCCTGGTCGTTCCCGGGCTACTCATTTCGTACGACACAGCACTCCAATCTACCGAAGGCACGGGGTCGGAAGGTCCTCGCCGCCCATCATCGCTGCTAGGGTCAGGACCCTAGCCATTCACCCGATGCGCGTCGCTTACGCAGCTGATTTCCTTTAGCTGTGAGACGAGGCGGGTCAGGTGCTTCAGGTCCCAGACCTCGAGATCGAACAGCATTTCGGTAAAATCAGGAGCGGTCCGCTCCATGGCGAGCGTGTGAATATTGGCGTCGTTCGACGCAATCACCTGCGCTATTTCCGCCAGCGAGCCGGGTTCGTTTATGGCTGTGACGGACATGCGGACGGGGAACCGCTCCTTCATGTTCTCGTCGATGTCCCAGCGCACGTCTATCCAGCGTTCCGGCTGGTCGTCGAAGGCGGTCAGCGCCGGCGACTGGATTGGATAGATGGTGATGCCCGACCCCGGATGAAGGATGCCCACAATTCGGTCTCCGGGCACCGCGCCCTCCGGGGCGAAACTGACGGGCAGATCACCCGAGACACCGCGAATCGGCAGAGCGCCGCCTGCCCCTTTCTCCGCTGGAGCAGCGCTTCCCTTGGCACGCTTTGCCTTGCGCGAGGAGCGGCCGGGGATCTGGAACAGCATGCCGGCGGCATTGCGCAGATTGAACCAGCCCTCCTCGCGCTCCTTCGGCACCTGTGTCACGCGTTCGTCCTTGTAGTCGGGGAACACCGCGCGCACGACATCCTGCGACGAAAGTTCGCCGCGCCCGACCGCCGCCAGAACATCCTCCACATCCTGACGCCCGAGGCGGTGGAGAACCGGCTTGAGGCCGTCGCGGGAAAAGTTTTTGCCCGCGCGCTCGAAGGCTCGCTCCAGGATGCGCGCGCCAAGGCCTGAATACTGTTTGCGGATCGCGTTTCGTGTCGCGCGGCGGATGGCGGCGCGCGCCTTGCCCGTGACCACGACCGATTCCCAGGCCGCCGGCGGCACCTGCGCCTTGGAACGGATGATCTCCACCTCGTCGCCGTTCTTCAGCTCGGTCATCAACGGCATGATGCGGCCATTGACCTTTGCGCCCACACAGGTGTCGCCCACCTCGGTGTGAACCGCATAGGCAAAGTCGATGGGCGTTGCGCCACGTGGCAGCGCGATCAGCCGCCCCTTGGGCGTGAAGCAGAACACCTGGTCCTGGAACAGTTCCAGCTTGGTGTTCTCCAGGAAATCTTCGGGCGTATCGCCTTCCGACAGCGCCTCGATGGTGCGCCGCAGCCAGGCATAGGCGTTGGTATCGCGCGAGATGCGGTGATCCGCACCGTTCACCTTGCCGCCGAAATCCTTGTAGATCGAATGGGCCGCCACGCCGTATTCGGCAATGCCATGCATGTCATAGGTGCGGATCTGCAGTTCGACACGCTGGCGCGACGGGCCAACGATCGTCGTATGGATCGACCGGTAGTCGTTCTGCTTGGGGGTGGAGATGTAATCCTTGAAACGGCCCGGCACCATCGACCAGGTGGAATGGATGACCCCGAGCGCGCGATAGCAATCCTCGACACTATCGACGAGCACGCGGAAGCCGAAAATGTCAGACAGTTGCTCGAAGGAAAGGGCCTTGGTCTCCATCTTGCGGAACACTGACCAGGGCTTCTTCTGACGGCTCTTCACCGTCGCCTCTATCTGATGTTCGGCGAAGAGATGCGACAGCGCCTCCTCAATGGCCTTGATGACCCCGCGGTTTCGCTCGAAAAACTCGGCAAGCCGCTCGGTGACCGCGCGGAAAGCCTCCGGGTTAATATGCCGGAAGGCCAGTTCCTCGAGCTCTTCGCGCATGTCCTGCATGCCCATGCGTCCGGCGAGCGGCGCATAGATGTCCATCGTTTCTTCGGCGATGCGCAGCCTTTTGTGCTCGGGAACGTGGTCGAGCGTGCGCATATTGTGCAGGCGGTCCGCGAGTTTCACCAGAAGGACGCGGACGTCCTCTGAGATCGCGAGCAGAAGCTTGCGCAGGTTTTCCGCCTGGTGCGCCTTCTTCGACACGAGATCGAGGCGCTTCAGCTTGGTCAGCCCCTCGACCAGCTTGCCGATATCCGGACCGAACAGCTCGTCGATCTCGTCCCGCGTGGCGCTGGTGTCCTCGATGGTGTCGTGCAACAGGGCGACAGCGATGGTCGCCTCGTCCAGATGCATGTCGGTCAGGATGGCTGCAACTTCCAGCGGATGCGAGAAATACGGGTCGCCAGAGGCACGGCGCTGGTGGCCGTGCTTCTGCATCGCGTAGACATAAGCCTTGTTGAGCAGCGCCTCATTAACGTCCGGCTTGTAGCGCTGGACACGCTCGACAAGCTCGTATTGACGCATCATGGGCGGCTTCCTCGTTCTTTTTGTTGTTATCTACGCAAAGCAAAACATGCGCCGCGAAATTCACGGCGCATGTTTAAGATAGGCAGGAATGTTTCGGCAAGGAAGAGAATGCCGCGCCGAACATCCGTATCGATCAGAAATCGTCGCTTTTTTCCGGCGGAACGAGGCCTTCGATACCGGCAAGCAGATCTTCCTCGCTCATGCGGTCGAAGGAAATCTCTTCCTCCGGCTGATCGGCACCGGCTTCGGCGGAAGCGGCGGCCGGCTCGCTGATCTCGGGCAGGTCAGCCTCGGGCTCGTCCACCTCGACATGCTTCTGCAGCGAATGGATCAGATCTTCTTTGAGGTCGCCAGGCGACAGGGTTTCATCGGCAATCTCGCGCAGCGCAACGACAGGGTTCTTGTCGTTGTCGCGGTCTACGGTGATCGCCTCACCCTGCGAAATCTGACGGGCGCGATGGCCGGCCAGAAGCACGAGCTCAAAGCGGTTATCGACCTTGTCGATACAGTCTTCAACGGTCACACGGGCCATTCAGTGCCCCTTTCATGCGTAAATCTGCAAGGAAATCCAGCGCGTCAATAGCCTGCCACATCGCAAAATTCAAGGCCAACGCTCAACGCCCGCTCTCCGATCAACACGGAAATGGGGCGTGGCGATGGCGGCGCAGCCTGCGTCTCACACGCTTGTATTTATGACGAATTTATATATTGGTTGGAACAATCATATTCCAGCGCTATTTCCTCATAAGAGATGGCTTTTTGGCCGATTTTCGGCCCGGAGCCTCTCATTTGAGCGCTGAACGTTTATTTGAAACAGGAATTTTGACGATGTTCGATCCACGGGAAAAAATTGCTCTCTTCATCGATGGTGCCAATCTCTATGCCACTTCGAGAGCCTTAGGATTTGACATCGATTACCGGAAGCTCCTGAGCAGCTTCCAGGAGCGCGGGTATCTTCTGCGCGCCTACTACTACACGGCCCTCGTGGAAGATCAGGAATATTCCTCCATTCGCCCGCTGATCGATTGGCTCGACTATAACGGCTACAAGGTCGTTACCAAGCCCGCCAAGGAATTCACCGACTCGGCCGGGCGCCGCAAGATCAAGGGCAATATGGACATAGAACTGGCGATAGACGCGCTGGAGCTCAGCGACGTGGTCGACCACTATGTGATCTTCTCCGGCGATGGCGATTTCCGCACGCTGGTTGAGGCCCTGCAGCGCAAGGGCCGCAAAGTGAGCGTCGTATCGACCATCCAGTCCCAGCCGCCCATGATCGCCGACGATCTGCGCCGGCAGGCGGACAATTTCATCGATCTCTCGTCATTGCGCGAGGAAGTCGGCCGTGCGACAAGCGAACGGCCTTCCCGCAAGGTGGAACCCGAAGACGACGCAGACGAGACCTTCGACGATCTATGACACCTGTTTCGGCGCGTGAAACCGAGCCGCCGCGCGACTGTCCACTTTGCCCGCGCCTTCACCAGTTCATTGCCGACTGGCGCGCCCGCGAACCCGAATGGCACAATGCGCCCGTTCCCACCTTCCTGCCCGAAGGAGGCGATGACGCCGTCGCATTTCTCATCGTCGGCCTGGCGCCGGGGCTTCGCGGCGCTAACAAGACGGGACGTCCTTTCACCGGCGACTACGCTGGAGACCTTCTTTACAGCACGCTGAAGACGTTCGGCTTCGCCAGGGGCAGCTACGAAGCCCGACCAGACGACAGCCTGACCCTCGTCGACGCGGCCATCATCAACGCCGTGCGCTGCGTTCCGCCGGAGAACAAGCCAGTGGGCGCCGAGATCAACACCTGCCGCCAGCACTTCTTTGCGCCGACGCTGAAGCGCTTCAAGAATCTCAGAGCGGTGCTCACGCTTGGCGTGATCGCCCATCAGTCAACCGTTCGAGCGCTCGGCGGGCGCGTTGCCGCCCATCCCTTCACACATGGCGGGCATCAGAAGCTTGCCGGACTTTCGATTTTTTCGAGCTATCACTGCTCGCGCTACAACACGAATACCGGCCGTCTGACCGAAGAGATGTTCGTCAGCGTTTTCCGTGATATACGCGCGTTTCTGGACAAATAGAGTCCGATAGAGGTGCTGCGCCCTGCGCCTCTTCAGCCATGCTGCTTCAGGAGCCTTGCTTTTTCCCGGTTCCAGTCGCGTTTCTTGGCCGTCTCGCGTTTGTCGTGCAGCTTCTTGCCGCGCGCCACGGCGAGCTGAAGTTTCGCAAGCCCACGCGCATTGAAATAGAGCCTGAGCGGCACGAGCGTCATGCCTTCGCGTTCGATCGACTGGGCCAGGCGCGACAGCTCGCGCTTGGACACCAGCAGTTTGCGCCTGCGGCGGGGCTCGTGGTTGAAGCGGTTTCCGGCGGAATACTCCTGAATATAGGAATTGATCAGCCAGCACTCGCCATCCTCGATGGAAGCATAAGCCTCCTGGATGTTCGAGTGACCGTCGCGCAGCGATTTCACTTCGGTTCCTGTCAGGACGAGGCCGGCTTCCAGCGTGTCGAGCACCTCGTAGGAGAAGCGCGCCTTACGGTTTTCGGCAATCGTCTTGACGTTGGGATTCTTGTCTTTTGCCATCAGTTCCAAATGCGGCGGAAGAGCCGCAGCGCTTCCGCTTTCCCTTGGACGGCAGAAAGCCGCCCGTTCGTTTCACCGCATTTGTGCGACGCCAGGTGCCCTGCCCGGCGGCAAAATGCGTCAGTTCAGCAGCCCTGCATGCTGCATGGCAGCGTCGATGCGCTCTGCCGTCGAGGCCTCGATCGGCACAAGTGGCGAACGCACGGTGTTTTCGACCCGGCCGAGACGAGACAATGCGTATTTTGCACCGCAAAGCCCGGGCTCGATGAAAATCGCCTTGTGCAGCGGCATCAGCCGATCCTGCAGCTCAAGCGCCTTCTCCTTGTCATTGGCGAGCGTGGCCGCCTGGAACTCGGCACACAGGCGCGGTGCGACATTGGCCGTCACCGAGATGCAGCCCACCCCGCCATGCGCATTGAAACCCAGAGCGGAAGCATCCTCGCCGGAAAGCTGGATGAAGTCCTTGCCGCAGGTCATGCGCTGCTCGGAGACCCGGTCCACCTTCGCCGTCGCGTCCTTCACGCCGACAATGTTGGAAAAGTCCTTCGCAAGACGCCCCATGGTTTCCGGCGTCATGTCGATCACGGAACGCGGGGGGATATTGTAGATGATAATGGGCAAACTCGTGGCACGGGCGACAGCCGCGAAATGCTCATAGAGCCCTGCCTGCGTCGGCTTGTTGTAATAGGGTGTGACCACCAGCGCCGCGTCGGCCTTCACCTCTTCGGCAAACTTTGCCAGCGCGATTGCCTCACGGGTCGAATTGGAGCCTGCACCGGCGATGACCGGAACGCGCCCCTGAGCCGCCTCGACGCAGATCCGGACAACCTCGCGGTGCTCCTCATGCGTGAGCGTCGGGGATTCGCCGGTCGTGCCAACGGGCACCAGCCCGTTGCTGCCTTCTGCAATCTGCCATTCAACGAGTTCGCGGAACGCTTTTTTGTCCAGGCTGCCATCCCTGGCAAATGGTGTCACAAGCGCTGTGAGAGACCCCCTGAACATAATGTCGAACTCCTGAATGAAATTGATGGTTTGCTGCCAGCCCAGGCTGGCGCCGGATGCTTCTAACCGAAGATCAGGCGGCGCACCATAGTCTTGCCATCTCTTGCCCGCAAGAATCCTGCAAAGATGGTGTGTTACGCCAGTATCCGCAGGCTCTGCACCATCGTGAAACGATATTGCCTGTTCTGGAAGCAGCTCCGGCTGCCCATAGGGTCTAACGTTCGGGACGTTTGTGTATGACGACAAAGGCTGCGTTTGCTTCGCTGCTTCTTCTTTCAGTCTCGCCACTCGCGCATGCGCAGTCCCTGCCGGACATGGGCCCGATCCCTTTCGCACGCCCCGACGCGGTCAACTCGCCCGCAGCCGCCATCGATGCGCTGACGAACACCGCCGCCGTTCGCCCGAACGTGATGGACGGACAGGGCGGACCATCGGCAAACGAACGCGCCCTGATCGCGGGGCTCGATGCCCTTTCGCTCAGCGATCCGGCAACCGCGCGCACCCTTCGCAACCACATGAAGGAAGACAGTCTCGAACGGCGGGTTCTAACCTGGGCCATGGCGCTTTCGGCGAGCGACACATTCTCGAGCGGCGAGATCGCGGCCATCGCCAGGGAGCTTGGCGACTGGCCCGGCATGCTGACACTGCGCGAGCACGCCGAGCGCGCGCTCTACCGCGAGAACCAGCGACCGCGTGTGGTGGTGAGCCTGCTTGGCGACACGGAGCCCAGAACCCTCGAGGGCACGATGGTGCTCGCAAGGTCCTATGCAGCTTTGGGAGAGGAGGGGAAGGCGCGCGCGCTTGTCTCCGGGTTCTGGCGAAAGGCAAAGCTCGATGCGACGGGTGAAACAGCCTTTCTGGAGGCATTCGGTGATCTGCTTTCAAGGACCGACCACCGGGTGCGCATGGAGCAGATGCTGTATGACACGCGGGTGCGTTCTGCCGAGCGGGTCGCGGAACGCGCCGGCGGCGCGGCCCTGACAAAGGCATGGGCGGCGGTTATTCGTGGTGACAGGAATGCGGAAAACCTGCTCGACGCCGTGCCCGGAGCGGAACGCAGCGCCGGATACATCTTTGCCAGGACACGCTTCCTGCGCCGTGCCGGGCGCTTCGATGAAGCTGCCAGGCTGATGCTGACGGCGCCACGGGATGCGGAAAGCCTGATCGATCCGGACGAATGGTGGGTGGAACGGCGCGTGCTCTCGCGCGAACTGCTCGACACCGGCGATGCGGAGACGGCCTACAGGGTGGCGGCTGCCCACTCGGCAGAAAGCCCCTCGCGCGCCGCCGACGCGGAGTTTCACGCGGGATGGTATGCGCTGCGCGCCCTGAAGGACGCGCAAAAGGCCGCACCGCATTTCGCCCGCATTGCGGAAATTGCCGAGGGTCCGATCTCGAATGCGCGCGCGAATTACTGGCTGGGGCGGGCAGTGGAAGCCGGTGCTCCGGGGGATGCAACCGCCTCCTATGAAGAGGCTGCCCGCTTCGGCGCGACGTTCTACGGGCAACTGGCGACTGCCAGGCTCGGGCGCGCCGCGCTTGCGGCCGATGCGCCGGAACCCGGCGACGAAGACCGCCGTCATTTCTCCGCCCGCGAAATGGTGCGTGCAATCCAGAGCCTGGAGAAGACCAACCATCTCTGGCGCGCAGGCAGCCTTTATCGAAAACTGGCAGAGACGCTGGACAGGCCCGGCGAACTGACCCTGCTCGCCCGGATGGCCGAGGCGCGCGGCGATTACACCACTGCCCTGCGGGTCGGCAAGATCGCGGCAGGCCGGGGGCTCGACATCGGCGCACTGGCGCATCCGGTGGGTGCCATACCAGCAGCCGCCGCCATCCCTACCACCCGCCAGGCGCTCGCCTATGCGATTGCCAGGCAGGAAACCGAGTTCAATCCGGCGGCGGTTTCGCCGGCCGGCGCGCGCGGCCTGCTGCAGCTCATGCCGGCGACGGCGCGGGAGATGGCGCGCAAGAGCGGCCTTCCCTATTCGCGTGCGCGCCTCACAACCGATCCAACCTACAATGCAACGCTGGGGGCGGCCTATCTGGAAGAGCAGCTCGCGCGGTTCAATGGCTCCTACATTCTCACCTTCGCCGGTTACAATGCCGGGCCGAGCCGCGCGGCCGAATGGATGGAGCGCTATGGCGATCCGCGCGGGAAGCCGATTGAGGAGATTGTCGACTGGATTGAGCGCATTCCCTATCCGGAGACGCGAAACTATGTTCAAAGGGTGATGGAGAACCTGCAGATCTACAAGATGCGCCTCACCGGCCGGTTCGACATTGTTGCGGATATTTCCGCAGGAAGCTGATTGAACCGCCCGCCCCTTGACCGGGCTATCGTTGACCGGGTCATCGTTTCATGGAAACGCTGACCCGCTCTATCTCATTGTTTCTCCGCACTTGTGCGGACGTCAGATGCAAGTATCTGATTCCAAAATCCTCTATGCCCTGAGGTATGGAGACAACTGATAGGGACGTCTGGGTGATACGGGACCTCCCTGGGGGATATGATGTCTGAGCGCGGTTTTCGGGATGTCTTCTATTCAGCGCAGGACGGGCTGAGGCTTCATGCCCGCCTCTATGGCGAAGCCAATCCCGGCCTGCCGGTGGTCTGCCTGCCGGGTCTGACACGCAATGCCCGCGATTTTCACGCCCTTGCCGAAAAGCTCTCCACCGACGCGACGACCCCGCGAAAGGTCATTGCCTTCGATTATCGCGGACGCGGCCTCTCCGACGACGACCCGGACTGGCGGCGCTATGACGTGACGGTGGAAGCCGCTGACATCGTTTCCGGTCTTGCCGCGTTTGGGGTGGAACATGCGGCATTCATCGGCACGTCGCGCGGCGGGCTGATCATCATGGCGCTGGCCGGCGCACGCCCCACCCTTATGAAAGCCGCGGTGCTGAACGATATCGGTCCGGTGGTGGAGGGAGACGGGCTCGCCCAGATCCGCGCCTATCTGCAGCGCGCGCCCAAACCTGGCACGATGGCCGAGGCGGTCAAAATCCAGAAGGCCATTCACGGAGAAGCATTCCCGGCCCTTGACGATGAAGACTGGTGGCGTTTTACCGGGGCGCTTTACAGGGAGGAGAAAGGGCGCCTGCGCGCCGATTTCGATCCCAAACTGCTGAAGCCGCTGAAAGCGATCGACCTCGACACGCCCCTTCCCGCACTCTGGCCGCTGTTTGAAGGCCTGACAGCAATTCCGGTGCTGGCCATTCGCGGCGCAAACTCCCGCCTGCTCTCCAGTCTAACACTTGAGGAGATGGCCGCACGCCACCCGACAATGCAGCAGATCGTGGTGGCCGGTCAGGGTCACGCCCCGCTTCTGGAGACGGGAGCGCTGCCGAAAGAGATTGCCGCTTTCATCAAGCGTGCGGAAAAATCAGCCTGAACCCGGACGAACCAAGGAGCCCGCCCGCCGTTTCGGCGGGCAGGTGCCAAGATTATTCCTCGCAACGACGGCAGACATAGCCGAAGGGCTACGCCTGCTTTGCGGCCGCCTTTTTGGAGCAACGTTCCAGAACGCCGACACAGGGATCCAGATCGCCCGTTGCCAGATGCGCGTAGCGCATGGTCATGGTCAGTGTCTGATGGCCGAGCCACATCTGCACGCGGCGCAGATCGATGCCGCCCTGAACAAGACGGGATGCGCAGGTGTGGCGTAGAACATGCGGTACCACCTGGGTGTCCTGCGACAGCCCGATCTCCGCCTTCGCCTCGTTCCAGATCGTGCGGTACTGCGCCTGCCGCAGCATTGCAAACGGGCCCTTTTCACCATTTCTGGGAAGGTTCGAGACCTCCTGAGCACGTTTTGTCAACGGCACGGAGCGGGCACGTGCCGACTTGGTGATCCAGAAGCTCGCACGCCCGTCCCGAACGTCGTTCCAGGTAAGGCCGATGGCCTCGCCGAGACGACAGCCCGTGTCGACCAGAAACACCGAAAGGCGCCAGGCATCCTCGCTGCGCCGGCGGATTGCCGCGAACAGCATCTCCTCCTCGCTGCAGGAAAGGAACCTTATGCGCCCGGAGCGCTCTTTCTGGCGCCGGAATTCCGGCAGGCTGTGAATGTCACCCATCTTATGCGCTTTCCGCAGAAGCTTGCTCAGCGCGGCCATCTTTCGATTGATGGTCGCATTGCTGTTTCCGCGGGCGCGCAGTTTGCCGATCAGTTCATCGAGCAGGCTCTGCTCGAACGCACTGAATCGTTTCCCCATCAAGAGCTCATCAAGCTCACCGATGAAGAAGGTGACATTGTATTTATGCGTGCCAGGTTCCCAAAGTATGTCGCCATACTTTGTGAAGAGTTCTTTTAAACTGTACTCAGAAACGAGACGCAAATGCTCGCTACCGAACGTGACGGAATAGCGAGACCTCGAAAGGCCCCACTCGCTACCAGGACTATTGACCGCCCCCATGTCAGGTCACGTCCCGGGCGTCTATGTCAAATGCGTGTTCGGTAAAATTCTGAGTTGTGAACCACCCTTTCGAGATAAAAATTCTCGATTTCCCCAAGCTAGTCGTATCCCCGGTTAAGGGCACTAGCACTCGCGACTTAGGCCAGTCCAGAAAAAAAAGCATTTTTTTCACTTACTTATGGCCCCGCCCTTATGAGCCCCTGACGGCGGGTAATGGTTTCTCCTTCCTGGAGTTTTCAAAAAAATGAGACGAACTCGCCCTTGAGAGAGCCTGACTGAAGACCTCGCTAAACCCTGTCACCCGAAGCATTTGCGCCTATGACGCCCGCTACCAGCGATGTCTTCAAAGCCAAAACCCGGCGGATTTCTCCGCCGGGTTCCGTATGTTTCTAACCGCGCATCTTAGAAGTTGCGCTGGAAGCGAACAAAGCCGCTCCAGTTGTCTTCGTTGCCGAACGGCGTGTCGAGCTTGCCGTAGTTGACGGCGAGCTTGGCGTCGAAGTTCTCGACGATCTCATAGTCGACCGTGACACCGGCGCTGAGGAAGTTCACGTCGCCACCCGCAAGCGCGGAAACAAAGTCGTTGCCGACATTGTCATAGTACTGAGCGCCGATCGAGGCTTTCAGCTTCGGCGTGAACTTGTAGCCAATGAGACCACCGACGGACCACTCCGAACCGAAACGGATCGTGGACGGGATGCCCGTGCCAGTCACGTTGAACGGGTCGGTCGAGTAGAAGTTGATGCCGCTCTCATAGGTAGCGATTGCTTCGGCGAACAGACGCTCGGTCAGGTTAGCCTTCACGATTGCCTTGAGCGCGAATTCTTCAGCCGTTGCATCGTAAGCGGCGTAGAGGTCTGCGGAACCCCAGCCCTGAGCGATGCCGACCTTACCGACGAAGTTCGGCGTGTAGTCGTAGTTCTTGTCGGCTTCTTCAAGAGCGAGCGTTGCGGTAACGCCATTGCCGGCAACAAACGTGTAGCTGATGAAGTGAACGCGATCGCCACCGCCGCTATCGAACTCACCGGAGAGGCCAGCGTCGTAGAGCGTGTCAGAGAGACCCATGGAAAGGCCACCAAGCGAGATGATCGCCTGCTGAAGGCCAACGCTGGAACCCACACCAAGCGACAGAGCGTCACCGTCGTTGACACCAGCAGCCGGAAGCGGACCAGCAGTGGTCGCCCAAGGCGTTGCAGAGCCAGCCGGGGTGTAGCCAGCATTGTTGCTGGTTGCACGGAACTTGATGAAAGCGCCAAGCGTGCCGTACTCGGTCTCGGAGCGGGCGTCGATGTTCAGCTCACCGCGAGCATACTTGTCCCAGCCGTCATCATTCTCATCCCAGTTGATCTGGTAACGGACCATGCCGCCGATCTTCAGGCAGGTCTCGGTGCCGGGGATGTAGAAGAAGCCTGCGCCGTAGACGTCGCAAACGCGCACATATTCCATCGGCTCCGGCTCGGGGACGACGATCGGGTCGGCCGCCTTGGCGCCGGTTGCAGCAGCTGCGAGAGCTGCGGAGCCAATCAGAAGGCTCTTGAGTTTCATGTTCTGACCTCCAGTCAGAATCGTAAGAAACAACCTTCAACACCTAGGGGGAATAGAGTTAAAGTATTGGAATAATTCATGAAACGCCGGCCTCGATGGGCCGGCGCACGATTTTCGGAAACAGCAACAAAACCGCCACGGGGAATTCAACGGAGGGTTCGGGAGGTGTCCCAAACAAGGCGCCAGAGGCCGCGACTGCTGCCCGGGCTTTCGCCCGCCCCAGCGGGGGCGTCGGGCGAAGCGAGACTGCCGTGAGCGAGAAAAATGGCGGAGAGGATGGGATTCGAACCCACGAGACCCTTTTGAGGTCTACTCCCTTAGCAGGGGAGCGCCTTCGACCACTCGGCCACCTCTCCGGCGAAAGGCTGGATAAAGAAAACCGGCCGCACAATCAATACGGCATTCGCGATTCCGTGCTTTATTATAAGGAAATTCTGCATCCCGTCCGGCGCACGATGGGCGGCTGCGTGGATCACCGGAAATCGCGGCAGGGAATCGCCAGGCCCAAAACCGGTGATTCCGTTTCAATTTGACTCGATTCGTCCCCAGACTACGGTAAAACCACCCCCCGGAACGCGTTTGTTATGCCGATATCCGGCTTCCAAGTGTTAAGAAAGACTTACCCGGCGGCTCAGATCGTGTCATTTGTGCAACAGCCATTCCGGATAGACGACCGTCAGGGGGGCTTGCCGCGTAATCGCGGTTGAACCTGGCGTCCCCATGAGTAATGTCAGGCTCGGAAAGGGGGCGCGAAAGCGCGAACTTTTCTTTTCTTGGGGATGGGGCAGGGAACGCTGTCCTTCAGCAAAATACCCAGACCCGCATTTAGAACTTTGACTGGAGGTCAGAACATGAAACTCAAGAGCCTTCTGATTGGCTCCGCAGCTCTCGCAGCTGCTGCAACCGGCGCCAAGGCGGCCGACCCGATCGTCGTCCCCGAGCCGGAGCCGATGGAATATGTGCGCGTTTGCGACGTCTACGGCGCAGGCTTCTTCTACATCCCCGGCACCGAGACCTGCCTGAAGATCAGCGGCATGGTCCGTTACCAGATCGGTTACTCCGACGGTGACTTCGGTGACTCCGAGGGCTGGGACAAGTATGCTCGCGGCGAGCTGAACATCGATGCACGCTCCGAGACCGAGTACGGCACGCTTGGCGCATGGATCAAGTTCCGTGGCACGAGCGGTTCTGAGGCCCCGGCGTCCGCTCCCGGCTTGAACGACGGCGATGCATATTCTGCAGGCGTGACCACCTCGGGTGTGAACCTGCAGCAGGCAGTGATCTCGCTTGGCGGCCTCTCCATGGGTATGTCCGACTCGATCTGGGATACGGGTCTCCACGGCGAGCAGGACCGCGGCTTCTTCCCTTATTCGCGCGTTCACTTCATCGGCTACAACTTCGCAGCAGGCAATGGCGTCACCTTCGCCGTCATGCTCGAAGAAGCTGATAAGAACTACGACTGGACGCCGAATGTTGTCGGTAAGGTCGGCATCGCACAGGGCTGGGGCTCCGCAGACCTCTATGCCGCTTACGATGCAACGGCTGAAGAATTCGCGATCAAGGGTATCGTCAAGGCGAACCTCACCGACCGCTTCTTCATCCAGGGTCTTGCGCAGTACGAAAGCGGCGTGAGCTTCTACTCGGTCAATCCGCTTGACGGCATCGTTTCCGGTCTCGCGATCAATCCGGGCGCAGAATGGTCGCTCGCTGGTGTGATTGGCTTCAAGGCCACGCCGAAGCTGACCGCTTCTATCGGTGGTGCGTACTACAGCGATGTTGGTCATGGCCTCGGTACGGTTCTCGTCGGTGGTGACATTGACGCCTGGAATGTTGGCACGACCATCGACTACGAGATCGTCGAGAACTTCAACGCGAAGCTCGCAGTCAACTACACCCAGTTCGACACGCCGGCTGGCGATGCCGATCAGTTCCACGGCTTCCTGCGCTTCCAGCGCGACTTCTAATCAGAAGAGCCGTATAGCTTGAAGCGGGGCCCGGCATTTGCCGGGCCCCGTTTTTTGTGCTGCGTGTCGCGGTCGAAGACCGCAAAGCGATTTCACACTTGCCGGGCTTGATGTAGGGTCGCCGCGTTCAATCAGAGAAAGCACAGACCAGACACGGCCCATGACACGACGCCCACCGCTTACCCCACTTGCACAATCCCTCCCTTCCACCGTGCCCTTCGTGGGACCGGAAACGCAGGAGCGCGCCGCAGGACGCCCATTTCGCGCCCGTCTCGGTGCCAATGAGAACGGCTTCGGCCCCTCGCCCCGCGTGATCGAGGCCATTGGGCGCGCGGCGCATCATGTCTGGAAGTATGGCGACCCGGAGAGTTCCGACCTGCGCGCGGCGCTGGCCAGCGAGCATGGTGTAAAGCCGGAGAACATCGTCGTCGGAGAGGGCATTGACGGGCTTCTGGGCCTGGTCGCGCGCCTTTACATCGAGCCTGGCACGCCCGTCGTTACCTCGCTCGGTGGCTATCCCACCTTCAACTATCATGTCGCCGGCTTCGGCGGCCGGCTGGTGACGGTGCCCTATGCGGGCGATTACGAGAATCTCGAAGGTCTGCGCGAGGCGGCCATCGCCGAAAACGCGCCCCTCGTTTATCTCTCCAACCCAGACAATCCGATGGGCACCTGGTGGGAGGCGGACGAGGTGCAGCGCTTTATCGAATCGCTGCCTGAAACAAGCATGCTCATCCTCGACGAAGCCTATGGCGAGACCGCGCCGGCGGGCGCCCTGCCCCGCTTCGAGCCGGACCGGCCCAATGTCCTGCGCATGCGCACCTTCTCCAAGGCCTATGCACTGGCCGGGATGCGCTGCGGCTATGTGATCGGCGAGCCCGAGACCATTCGCGCCTTCGACAAGATCCGCAACCATTTCGGCATGCCGGGCGTCACGCAGGCAGCAAGCCTCGCCGCGCTGCAGGACAAGGCGTATCTTCATACAACACTCGAGCGGGTCAGCGCCTGCCGGGATCGCCTCGCGGCAATCGCCGCCGCGAACGGGCTGACCTCCATCCCCTCGGCGACCAATTTCGTGGCCATCGACTGCGGCGGCAGGGCCACTGCCGAGGCGGTGATGCAGGGGCTGCTCGAGCGCGATGTCTTCGTTCGCAAACCGGCAACGCCGGGGCTCGACCGCTGCATACGCGTCAGCGTCGGCCCGGACGATGAAATCGATGTGTTCGAGGCGGCTTTCGCCGAAGCGCTGGCTGCGGCACACAACCGGCGCTGAGGATGGGGGGCAGGCCGGCGTCGGCACTTCGCGACGCTTCACCACCCCTCACCACAGCGCTCTGTCAGGCAGCCAGTGCAGCGCGTGTCCTGCCGATCATCAGGGCGGCTTTTGCCGCTTCGCGCCCCTTCTCGACGAAATGCGCGCGATAGATTGCCGTGTGGTGCTCGGTCGGCTGGAAATGATGCGGCGTCAGCGAGACGGAAAGAACCGGAACGCCCGTATCGAGGCCCGCGCGCATCAGCCCGTCGACAACGGCCTGCGCGACGAAGTCATGGCGGTAGATCCCACCATCCACGACGAAAGCGGCGGCAGCGACGGCTGCATAACGGCCAGAGGCTGCAAGATCGCGCGCGACGAGCGGCATCTCGAAGGCGCCCGGCACGTCAAACACGTCAACCTGATCGGCCGGGATAAGCTCGCAAAAGCCTTCGAGCGCGCGGTCGACAATGTCGGCGTGCCAGTTGGCCTTGATGAATGCATAGCGGGTGTGTGTCATCGTGATCTCCTTTCGCAACGGACACGTCACCCAAGGCGATCACGGGCGATGGGCCGCCGCCGAAGAACCGGCACACGGACACCGCGCGTTCTCTTCCATCCGGACTGTCACCGTCGGCCCAGGAGTTTCACCTGATCTGCTGACCCTCTCCGCAGTCTCGCGAAAAGGCGCTCGCGGGCTTGCGGCCAGTGCCGCTTACCGCCGGTGGGGAGTTTCACCCCGCCCTGAGAACAAGGCGAAGATAAGCACGGGACCGGCCCGGGGCAAGACGCAAAATGCGGGTTGACGGTGTGTCTTCAAATGCGGCGGAGATGGTTGTCCCAGGCAGGAGCGGCCGGATCGACGGCGCGAACATTTTCGAGCGGCGCATCCGGGCCGGTGCGGACGATTGCGCCCCGCCCGCTGGTGCCCAGAAGACGATGACTGGAGAGTGGAGCGAGCCCGCAGCCATCCTTCAACGGGCGTTCGCCAAGGCACCGGCCTGTCCCGGCATCCCAGAACACGGCGAGCCCGCCGCGCGGCGACGAGGTGGCGACGATCTCGCCGGAAGCATCGGTTGCAACGGAGCCCACGTAATTGTCGAGGGCCTTCAGGGTCGTCTCCGGACCCGTGAAAAGCTCGATCGCCCTGCCGCGGCGGTGACGGCCGACCAGAGGCGGTCGTGCTTCGTCCTCGCCCTGATACTGGGCGCCGAACCAGACGGCGCCGAACCGGTCGAGCGCCATGTGGCGGATGGAGAGTTTGTGCAGTTCGGGTGCGAGCTTCGCCTGCTCGATCATCTCACCGGTTTCAAGGTCGACATAGGAAAGGCTCGGCTTCATCGTCGCCAGATTGAGTTTGACCCGCTCATAGTCGGGATGGGTGAGAATGCCGCCATTGGCGATGCAAAGCGTCCTGCCGTCCGCCAGGAGGATCACCTCATGCGGGCCGATGCCACCGGTCTCGAACTCGCCGATGCGGCGGAACTCGGCAGTCGCGTCGTAAAGACCGGTGATGCCGCGTTCGCCTTCGTAGTCATTCTCCGTGGCCAGAAGCAGCCTGCCGTCCGGGGTAAAGACGCCGTGTCCGTAAAAATGGCGGTCAGGGGGTGGAGCGAAGGCCAGCGGCGCGCCCTTGCCGTCGACCGAGAAGGCAATGGCAAAGCGGCCCGGCGAACGGGCAAAGGCGACGGCGCGGCGGCGCGGTGCATCGATGGCAAAGGAATGCCCACGCGCCTCCAGCGGCAGGACAAGCCGGTCACGCCCGCTCGCGTCGATCACCGCCGCCTCAAAACCGCCCGCGTTGAGCCGGGCGCCCAGAAACAGCGCCTCCTCATCCGCCCTGGCGTGCTTTGGGCCGAAAGCTGCGGCAGTGCTCGCAAGGGCCAGAAATGTCCGCCGATCAATCTCCATCGAGCGCATTGAACCCCATCACCAGTCCGAGTGCGCCGGAAAGCTCGCCGTTGAGCGTGTGCTTCGCCCCTTCCATGGCGATGGTCGCATAGGAGATGCGGCCGCGGTCCGGTTCTTCGGAGAAAGCTGTTTCCGGTGCCGTTTCGACCGCAAGCAGGGTCTCCCGGGCGTGCGAGAGATCGAAGTCCATGCCACGACCATAGGTATTGACGAGGTCGGACGGGCCATCGACGAAGCCTGCCACGGCGACGAGCTTCTGCACGCCTTCGATTTGGGCTGCAACGAAAGCGAAGGTCTGGCCGCTGCGCCAGAACGGCGCGCGTTTGCCACGGGCTTTCTCCACGGTTTTGCCGAGTGCCGGCAGAAGTTCGGCATTGCGGGCAAATTCCAGCGCCGTGCCGGCGGCCTTGACGATCTCTCCGGCCACTTCCGCACTGGAGCGGTAGGGATCGCGGTCGGCGGCGGGCGCGGTGAAGGCCATGCGGAAGCTGGTCCCCTCGGCCCATGCCTCCTCCAGCTCCGCGGCAAGACCGGCGATGTTGGCGGAAATTGCCTCAGCGTATGCGCAGCGCCTTGCGTCCTTAGCCAGCGCATCTCCGCCCGTTCCGAAGAGCACATAATCGAGTGCCGGCAGGCCCTGCAGCGCAACGCTCTGGCCGGTGAGATCGTCCGGCAGGGGCTCCTCGGAGGCGAGCAGTCCCTGCACCTGGCGCAAGGTGACGCCGCGCGGATCCGGCCAGAAGAAAATGCGTTCGAACCGATTTTCCGCCACCAGCGGCCCGAAGCGCAGGACCGAGACATGCGCAAAGGCCGAAAGCGTGTTGGCAAAGCCCGCATGAACGGCAATCAGATCATCTTCAGGCGTGCCGTTGCAGGCCTTTTCGAGTGCCTCAGACAATGCGCTGCTCGTCTCCCGAAAGCGGGTCAGCGCCGGGGTTACATAGCCCTCAACAACCCTGCTTCCAATGTCGGGGGCGATCGTGTCCGGCGTGTCCTGCGCAAAAACCGGGATCGTCGAAAGGCACAGGATCAGAACAGATCGGGAAAGACGGGCATGCATCAAAGGTCTCCATAGCCGAGTTCTTTGTGCTGGCTGTCGCACCGAGGGGAGAGGAGATGTGCGAGGGCTGGCCGGAAGCCGGAGCTGGCTCCCTTGCTTCCGGCTTAACCCCGACAGGGCGCAGGGACAAGGGCATCAGCCCCCGTTTGGTAAAAGTTGATCGCGCAGGACGGGGAGCCTGAGCCCGTCATAGCCGGTAAGAGGCTCCGCGTTCCAGAGCCCGTTCAGCACCGCCTCTTCCGCCGTCTCCACGGCGGCAAGAAGAAACGGATCGAGCTGCGCCTCGGCCAGCCGCTCGACAGTGTCGATCTCGCTCTCGATGGAAAGCCTGTTGGCAGTGGAAAAGGCCAGAGCCACATCGCCGCTCTGGTCGCCCCAATAGCTTCCAAGCCGACCCAGCGCCGCACCCGCCCGCCGCGCGATGCGGGCAAGCTGGCGTGAATCGAGTGGCGCATCGGTGCCATAGACGATGATGACGGAGCCCCTGTCCTGCGGATCGGCCCGACCCGGCTCCGGGGTCTCAATGCGTTTTCCCAGAAGCCTGAGATCGCCCGGCCGCCCGAAATTGGAAAGGACGAGGACACCCAGGGTGTGCGTGCGACCGGAAGGCAGCGCGACACGCCGCGACGCGCTGCCTATGGCGCCGGCAAAGCCGAAGGTGCGCATGCCGGTGCCGGCTCCCACCGTGCCCTGCGCGAATTTCATTTCTGCTGCGGCCATCGCGTCATTCGCCATGGCTTCTGTGACGGCCAGCGCCTGTATGTCGCTGACACGCCCGTCATTGCACTCCAGAACCAGCGGGTTGACCGTCGGGCGGCTGCGACCGATTTCAGGGTTTTGCGCAATCGCCCGGCGGATCAGCGCCACGGTGCAGGCGGCAACGCCGAATGTGTTGGTCAAAAGGATTGGCGTTTCGATGCGACCCAGTTCGGCAAGCTGCATCAGGCCGGCACTCTTGCCGAAGCCATTGAGCACCGCAAGGCCCGCCGGCACCGGGTTGCGGAACAGATCGCCATCGTGCGGAAAGATCGCGGTAACGCCGGTGCGCGCGGTCTTCTCCCGATGGGTCCGGTGCCCGACGGTCACGCCCGGCACATCGGCGATGGTGTTGGCGGGGCCCGCCGGCAGGTCCCACCATGAGCCTGCCCTGTCGAAGATGCGATCCGTCATGCCAAGGCCGCCGCCATCAGTGAGAAGCCTGAGAGGATGCCGATTGCCTCGGCATGGTTCCTGGCACCGAAGCGTATATCCAGCGCGCCGATGCGCTCCGCAAACGGCATGAGCGCCGCAGCGTCCGCAAAGAGCTGCTTGCTGAAACTGACATCAATCGTGAGCGGGGCCCTGCAGGGCGCTTCCACAACGGCGTCTGCCGCCCGTTCAACGGCCCCGCACACCTCCTGCTCGATCTTCTCACGCGCCTCGCCCGGCGAAAGGCTTTCGGCGGCCGCGGCGTTGATGCAGCGTTTGACAGTGATCGAGCGGGCGGCGGGAAACTGCTCGGCGATCTCGGTTTCAAGCCGGTCATCGCCGCTGACGGCAAGCAGCGGCACGCCGATTTCCGCCGCATGACCGGCAAAAAGCGTCGGCTCGCCCGCCCGCACTCCGTTCACCTCTATGCGGCGGAAGGCAAGACCGCTGATCGTGTGCGCGAGAACACCGAAATTGTCGGCTGCCGCATGGTAGCCTATCAGCACGGCGCCGGCATGGTCGGCATGAATGCCTTCGATCATGGACAAAGGCCGCGCCCGGCCCGAGACGACACGGGCACGCGGATCGAGCTGATCGACGATCATGTTGCGCATCGGCCCATGCGAATCGGCAACGGTCACCGCATCCGCACCGCCAGCAAACGCTCCGCGAATGGCGGCATTGGCCTCTTCGGTCATGAGACGTCGCGCCACCTCATATTCGGGGTTGCCGCGCTGGCCCTGAAGAGCCTCATTGACGCCGGCCACGCCTTCGATGTCGACCGAAATGAAGATGTGCATGTGAAGGTCCCCAAAGTGAATCGCCGGCATTCGACTTGAAAAGCCCGGTGATTTCCAGCCCCACTACCGCACGGAAACGAGGCCAGGGGCTTGCGGGTCGACCTGTAGCGTGCAAAACAGGAATAGCGTTCGGGCAACCTGCCGCAGGCGGTTCATCCGCAGAACGTCAAAGCCCCCTCATTTCCTTCCCCCCGCCCCCAGCGCAGCGCCACTGCGTCTGCTCACCGGTGCTTTCCTCCCCCTTCTTTCCGGCGCTTCGACCGCCATCCTTCATTTCACTCATGGAGAAACTCATGTCTTCACGGCTTTTTCTGCCGGTGCTTGCACTGGTCGTTTTCTTCGTCGGTGCGACGGAATTCATGATCGCGCCAATGCTGACACCAATTGGAACGGCCTTCGGTGCATCGCCCGCCGCTGCCTCCTGGCTGATATCCGGCTATGCGCTTTCCTATGCGCTTGGCGCGCCGCTCATCGGGCTCATCGCGCACCGGATCGACCGGCGAATGCTCCTTGCTGTCGCGCTGGCGCTTCTTGCCGCCGACGGGCTCGCCGTGGCGTTTGCCCCGACGCTTGGCATCGCCATTGCCCTTCGTGTGCTCGGCGGTGTGGCGGCGGCGGCGCTGATCCCCGCCGTTTTTGCCCTGATTGCCGACAGGCTCCCGGAGGCGCGCCATGCTGAGGCCATGGGGCTCGTGATGCTCGGCATGACGGCCGGAATTGCCCTCGGCCCCGCACTCGCGGGCATTCTCACGCAGGTTTTCGGATGGCGTGCGCCGTTTCTGGCAACTGCCGCCGGCTGCCTTCTGCTGATATTTCCGGTCGGCCAGGTTCTCCGGTTCGATGGAGAAACACATGCGATGGCGGTTCGACCGTGTTTCAAAGGCCCGAAACGCGATGTTCTCACGCTCCTTGCGGCAAAGGCTCTCTGGAACGGGGCAGCGGTCGCGGCCTTCGGTCTCAGCGGTGAAATGCTGCGCGAGCGCTTTGCGACAGACACACTTCAGACCGGCCTCTCGGTCGGCGTCTTCGGTGTTGGACTGGCGATCGGCAATTTTTCAGTCGGCGTTGCCAAACGGGTGCTTCGCGGCGATCAGGGGCTGCTTGTTGCCGCCGTTCTGCTGCTGGTCCTCACCTTCGCCGTGTTCCTGTTCGCACCGCTCCCGCTTGCAGGAGCACTCCTTTGTCTTGGCGGATGGGGCGTGGCGCTGGGTTTTGCCGCACCTGCCAGCACGGCACTGATCGCACAGAGGGCCGGCGATGCACGGGGGTTTGTTCTCGCACTCTCCGAAAGCGCCAACAATCTGGCGCTTCTTGCCGTTCTGTCCGTCGCAGCCTTCACCCTTCAGACCACGGGCCCGATCGCCGCGGGCATGGTGCTTGCGGGCGGGCTTGCGACGGGAACAGCGCTGCTTTTCCTGGACATTTTGGTCCAGAAGCGCGCGGTAAATCGCGGCAATGGCTCTTGTGAGCGGGTCTATAGTCGCTAGGTTCAGGACCACCAGAAGATAACGTTCAGAGAAATATTCAGGCAATGACTTTCCAGACTGATTTGAATGATGCCGTTCTCCTGCCGGTCGATTTCCAGCAGGCCTTCGACAGCCCTCCCTGGCCGCAACGCTGGAACAATAATGTCGACCGGAATGCCCTCGCCCTGCTCGCGGCGTGGCGGAAGGCGGGGCGGCCCGTCATTCACGTGCGCCATGATTCCGTCGAAACCGGCTCCACCCTTCGCCCGGGGGAACCTGGCCATGCGATGCGGCCGGGCTTCGAGCCGCTGCCCGGCGAGCAACTCGTGACCAAGAGCGTCAACTCCGCGTTCATCGGAACCGATCTCGACCTCAGGCTGCGCCGGCTTGGCGCGAAAACGGTGGTCACCTGTGGCATTTCCACCGACATGTGCGTCTCGACCACCATCCGCACGGGCGCCAATATGGGGTGGGCAATGATGCTGGTGGAGGATGCCTGCGACTGTTTTGCGCTTCCGGATGGCAAGGGAGGCACAGTCAGCGCCGAAGACGTGCACCGCGCCCACGTGGCGACACTCGGCTTCGAGTTCTGCAAGGTCACGTCGACTGACACGCTTTTGGAAGCGCTGTGAACCGAAGCGGGAAAATTCTGGAACCCCGGCCCGGCAGTCGCGTTCTAACTGCAACGGAGCCGCCCGTGTCAACCGGGCATGACGGTATGGAGAACAGGGCCGATTTTCCCGGTTTCCCGCCCTGGCATCAACGCATTGGCATACGTGCTTCTGTCCCGTCCGCGCGGCTCCGTTTTCTCCCCAAGCGCAAAGACCGCCCTGCCCCGTCATCCCGGATATGAAGGTGACCAAGCTCTCTGTCCGCGTCTCTCCCTTCTTGAATTAATTGAACGTTCGTTTTATTATTGCGGAAAGGGAGGTTCCATGGCGCGAACGACCGGCTCTGACGGTGAAAAGACGGAAGCGGCGATCCGCGAGGCGGCGCTGGAGCTCATCGCGCGGCTTGGCTTCGAGGCGATGTCGATGCGCCAGCTTGCGGGCCAGGTCGGTGTGCAGGCAGCCGCGCTCTACCGCTATTTTCCGACCAAGGAAGAACTGCTCTACGCGCTCATGTGCGAGCACATGGAAAACCTGATCGCTTCCTGGGGGGAAGTGCGTCCTGCAACTGGCTCCGAACAAGAAAAGCCGGCAGGACGCCTTGCAGCATTTGTCGAGAACCACATCCGCTTTCATCTTTCGCGCCGCAACGCCACCCATGTGAGCAATCTGGAACTGCGCAGCCTCTCCGAGGAACGTCTACGGCACATTCTGGGCCTGCGCAGCCAGTATGAAGGCGAGCTGCGGCGCATTCTGGCAGACGGCCAGCGCGAAGGGGTGTTCCGCATCGACGATGTAGCGCTGACGGCGATGGCGATCATTCAGATGATCACGGGCGTGATTGTCTGGTTCCGCCCGGAACTGCGACTTTCCGAAGATGAAGTCGCCGCTAATTATCACACCATGACCATGCGCCTTGTGGGCGCTGAGACGTGACCGGAGGAGACCGATGTACACCGGATCAATGAATTTCGGGCTTGGCGAGGACATCGACGCGCTGCGGGAGATGACGCATCGCTTTGCACAGGAAAAGATCGCGCCGTTGGCGGAGAAGATCGACGAGAGCAACGAGTTTCCCGCCCATCTCTGGCAGGAAATGGGTGCGCTCGGCCTGCTCGGCATGACGGTCGATCCGGACTATGGCGGCTCGGGGCTCGGCTATCTGGCGCATGTGGTTGCGATGGAGGAGATTTCGCGCGCATCCGCTTCGGTCGGCCTCTCCTATGGCGCCCATTCCAACCTCTGCGTAAACCAGATCCGCCGCTGGGGGAACGACGCGCAGAAGGAAAAATACCTCCCCGCCCTGTGCTCGGGCGAGACCGTGGGTGCGCTGGCCATGTCGGAGACGGGTGCGGGGTCGGACGTCGTCTCCATGAAACTCAGGGCGGAAAAGCGCAATGACCGCTTCGTCCTCAACGGGTCGAAAATGTGGATCACCAACGGCCCGGATGCGGGCACGCTGGTGGTCTATGCAAAAACCGATCCCGCCGCAGGGCCGCGTGGCATCACCGCCTTCATCATCGAGCGCGATATGAAGGGGTTCTCCGTCGCCCAGAAGCTCGACAAGCTCGGCATGCGCGGCTCCAACACGGGCGAACTGGTGTTCGAGGACGTCGAAGTGCCGTTCGAGAACCTGCTCGGTGAAGAGGGCAAGGGCGTCAACGTGTTGATGTCCGGGCTCGATTATGAGCGTGTGGTGCTGGCCGGCGGGCCGGTCGGCATCATGGCTGCCTGTCTCGACGTGGCCGCGCCCTATGTGCGCGAGCGCGAGCAATTCGGACAGCCGGTCGGTTCCTTCCAGCTTGTGCAGGGCAAGCTCGCCGACATGTATACGGCGATGAACGCCTGCCGCGCCTACGTCTATGCCGTGGCGTCCGCCTGCGACCGGGGCGAGACGACCCGCAAGGATGCGGCCGGCTGCATCCTCTATGCGGCGGAGAAAGCGACCCTGACGGCGCTTGACGCGATCCAGCTTCTGGGCGGCAACGGCTATGTGAACGAGTTCCCCGCAGGACGGCTTCTCAGGGACGCAAAGCTCTACGAGATCGGCGCGGGAACGAGCGAGATCAGACGCTGGTTGATCGGGCGCGAGATGATGTCGGAGGCTTGAAACCCTTGCCGCCGCACGTCATCACCCTACCTGCCGGCAAAATATATAGGTTGCCTTCACTTCAATCTGTTGCATCCCGTGCGCATGATGCGCTTTGTGGGCGATGCAGCCGTTCAGTCATGAATGTTCATAGCCAGGGTAAGGACCCGCAAAGGTCGCAGGAGATCGCATGACCGTCCTTCAATCGCAGCTTTCCCCCTCCTCCGACGCATACAGGGCCAATTTCCAGCGCATGGAGGCGCTGGTGGCCGAGATGGCCGAGAAAGCCACCGTGATCGAGCGAGGCGGATCGGACGAGGCGCGTGAACGTCACGTCAAGCGTGGCAAACTTCTGCCGCGCGAACGGCTTGGGCAATTGCTCGATGTGGGCGCGCCTTTCCTTGAGATCGGCCAGTTCGCCGCCTTCGACATGTATGGCGGGGACATTGCCTCCGCCGGCCTGATTGCCGGTGTGGGACGCATCGAGGGGCGCGAATGCGTCGTCGTCGTCAACGACGCCACAGTGAAAGGCGGCACCTATTATCCGCTGACGGTCAAGAAGCATCTGCGCGCGCAGGAGATCGCGCTGGAAAACAACCTGCCCTGCATCTACCTGGTGGATTCAGGTGGCGCCAATCTTCCCAACCAGGACGAAGTGTTTCCCGACCGGGATCATTTCGGCCGCATCTTCTACAATCAGGCCAACATGTCGGCGAAGGGCATTCCGCAGATCGCCTGCGTGATGGGGTCGTGCACGGCCGGCGGCGCCTATGTGCCGGCAATGAGTGACGAAACGGTGATGGTGAAGGGAAACGCCACCATCTTCCTCGGCGGCCCCCCGCTCGTGAAGGCGGCCACCGGCGAGGTGGTGACGGCGGAGGAACTCGGCGGCGCGGAGGTGCATACACGCGAATCCGGCGTTGCCGACCACTATGCGCTAGACGATGAGCATGCGCTCGCGATCGTGCGGCGCATCGTCAAAAACCTGAATCGAAAGAAGAGCATATCGCTCGATCTTCGCAAACCGGTTCCACCGGTTTACGACCCGCACGAGATCTATGGCATCATCCCCGCCGATACCCGCCAGCCCTACGATGTGCGCGAGGTGATCGCACGCGTGGTGGACGGCTCCGAGTTCGATGAGTTCAAGGCCAACTACGGAACCACGCTTATCACCGGCTTTGCCCATATTTACGGAATTCCGGTGGGCATTCTGGCAAATAATGGCGTGCTTTTCTCCGAAAGTGCCCTGAAAGGCGCGCATTTCATCGAATTGTGCTGTCAGCGGAAAATTCCGCTTGTCTTCCTCCAGAACATCACCGGCTTCATGGTCGGACGCAAATATGAGGCCGGCGGTATCGCGCGCGACGGCGCCAAACTGGTGACGGCGGTCGCAACTGCGCAGGTGCCCAAAGTGACGGCGATCATCGGCGGCTCGTTCGGTGCCGGCAACTACGGCATGTGCGGCCGGGCCTATTCTCCCCGCTTCCTCTGGATGTGGCCCAATGCGCGCATTTCGGTGATGGGCGGCGAGCAGGCGGCAACCGTGCTTTCCATCGTCAAGCGCGAAGGCATCGAGCGCAAAGGCGGGCACTGGAGTGCGGAGGAAGAGGCCGATTTTCGCAGGCCCATTCTGGAGAAATACGAGCGTGAAGGCCACCCGCTCTATTCGAGCGCGCGGCTTTGGGATGACGGCATTGTCGACCCCGCAAAGACACGCGAGGTGCTTGCCCTCTCGCTCGGCTCTGCGCTGAATGCGCCGGTCGGCGATACGAAGTTCGGTGTTTTCAGGATGTAGGATTTTGAACTGGCGGCGTCAGTTGCTGCGCTGCCTGTCACCATTGATGAACTCCATCACCAGGCGATGGACATTGCCGCCATCGCCCATCTCGACCCGATCGAATTCGCGGCTGCGCTGACGCTGTTCCTCTGACAGGCGGCCAAGATGCTCCTGCAGTTTCGCCCGCACCTTCCGACAACCCGGATCATTCTCTGCACGCAGGCCGACGGATACGGCCTCGATCTTCTTCACCATGTCGGTGATGATCTCTCCGTGGACACGCTCATGGGTTCGCACACCATCACTGAAGCGCTCCCACGCCGCCTGCGTCTGTGGGGAAAGGCTGCCTGAAACCTGTGGCAGGCGATAGGTGATGATCAGCTTCGGTTTCGCCGATGCCAGAACGCAGGCACCGTCATCGCGTGGCCGATAGTCCCGGCGCCAGGTCAGCTTGAAATCCGTGTAGGCGATCACCCGGCGCACGCCAAGCTTTGGTCCGCGTTCGCCGATGGACCTGTAGAGATCGAGAGCCGTCGAGCCGGAAATCGTGTAGGGCTCGATGCGCTCGACCGGCTTCCAGTCAGCCAGCGCCACACCTGGCAAGAACGCCACTGCCGCGGCTGCATACGCCCAGCGGATATTGACCAAATCCAGTGCCCCCATAATATCCGGCGCTTCCGACCGAATTGCTGCAACTGAAATAACAGACCGCCAGAGCTTCGGAAAGGAAGCCCTGGCGGTTTAGCGTCCCGCGACTTTCGACAACGACTTTGTCCAAATGAGGACAGGTGCTCTCGCTTTCGGAGATGAAGTGGCGGGCGCCTCCCCCCTCGAGCGACGCCCGCCTCGGGCCTCAGAACTTCCCGACCACGTTCAGGAAGGCTCCGCGGTCGTCCAGCGTCAGATCACGGAGATCGTCTGAGAAGCGCCCGAAATTGTAACCCGCACCGACTTTGAAGTTGTTGCCAACATGCCGGTAGAGGGCTGCGAGGGCGCCGTAGTCCATGGACTCGATCTCCGGAAGATAGAATGCCCGCCCCTCAATCATCGCATCCCAGTTCTTGACCACATGCAGGTCGGCACGAAGGATGCCAAGATGAGCCGACGACTTCTCCCAGTTGCCCATGGAGTTGCTGCCGTCACGGCTCCTTGCGCGGATTTCGCCGAGACGCATACCGTATTTGCCGCCAATGGAGAGCCATGGCAGGAGATCGTAGGTTAGGTCAGCAGAGACGATATGACTGCGCTGAAGCGGCCCGTTCGTCGAACGCGACATGCTGCTGATCTGGTCATTGCCGGGAAGGTTGTAAAGATATGTATACCGGAGCAATGCGTTCAGCAGGTCGTTGTCCACCGGGCGATAGGCGTATCCCAGGGATCCCTCGATATAGTCGCCATTGTAGTAAGTTCCGTTTGGCGTCTGTGAAATGACGGCATCGACGCTTCCGAGCACCCGGCCGTACCCGTCGTGATCCATTGCCGCACCAGCACTCATGACATAGGTGTTGCGGTTTCGCGTTTTATCATCAGACCGCTCGAAGCGGGCTTCGCCGCGGACGCGTGCGCTGACACCCATCTCCTCATCCTTGAAACCGACTCCCAGCGAACCCGCGTAGCGTTCGAAATCGGCGTATTGCGATCCCGTAGCGGGATTGATGCGGTCATCCTCGATATTGCCGGCTTCGACCCCACCATCGAACGTCCATGCAACATCCGGCGTGTAGATGACGCCATAGCGTTGCGCCAGCGAGTTGCGGCGTCCGAAAAGATCGACATCCGCTTCCGAATAGGCCGAGACCACATCGCTCATGCGCTTCTTCACACCGGCGACCACGGCCCCATGGTCACGACCCTGAAGGTCATAGCCATAGCTGCCATCGGTAGCGCGATCAGGATCGAGACGGTAGCCGATGTAATAGTGATCTTCTGGTGTCGGATCGTAAGTCAGAGCTGCGAGACCGCCTATTCCCGACTTGCCCCAGGATACCTCACCCTCGGCACCGAGCTTTTCACTCAGACGCACTTCGGCACCAACGCCATAACGATCATTCTTCGCAATATTTCCTTTCCGGTCGATCGTGCCCTGCACGAAACCATAATAGAGGTAATCGTCATCCTGCCGATAGTCGACGCGCAGACCTGCATCCAACCGGGTGCCGTCATAGCCGGACTTGCCTGATGCTATCGCTGCCGGCGAATGAAGCTTCGAATAGGCGATGCCGAATGCCGCTTTCCAATAGGCGTCAAACGCGTAGCTGACTTCCAGCTCTGCATCGCTATGTTCCCGCCCCTCATCGTTCTGATAATCGTCATAAGACAGTTTGAGGTTCATGCTGGCGCTCAAAGGGATTTCGGCTTCGGCGCCCCAGCTGCGTTCGTCAGCATCTACCTGTTCGGTCACGCTGGAGAAACCGGCCTCCTTCTGCTCGTAGTAGCCGCCAAGTCTGCCGGCAGTGCCGAGCAAACGGAAATCCTTGAAGGCCATTTGTCCGCGTAGGCTCCAGGCTTTCGCAGACAGTCCCTCACGCCCTGCCGTATCCTGATCGGCCAGGGTCAGACCACCATCCGTCGAACGCGACAGGCCAAAACCAGGGCCCTTCGAATAAGCGATCTCGCCGTCGATATAGGTATCATCGGAACGCTGAACCCTGAGATCTGCGCCATAGGCAGTCTGGTCAGACAGACCCGTTGAGTCCTTGATCCCCGTTGCGCCCAACCGGACACTCTTTCCGAGCCAGGTCTGCGCGCGGCCGCCATAGACATAATTCTCCATGTCGCCAGCGCGCGCGCGGTATTCGTACTGCGCGACCATATAGGCCTTGAGACCACCCAGTGCGCCGTCACGAACCGCACCGTCATCAATGGAACCGGACGACAGAGGTGCATCGAGAATGACGACACCCTGCAGATAGTCGATCGTATAATCTTCACCGTAGACCAGCGCCCGCCGTTCGATGACCCGGCCTGTGACCTTGTCCCGGTATTCGATATGCAGCGTTTCCGAGCCTTCGATGATGCGCTGCCGCTTGAGGAAATAGGCTGATCCGCCCGTTCCCAGGAACTCGTCACGCTGCGGCAATGTATCAGGTTTGGCTGCAAAGGCCGTGGCTTCGAATTTGGGCTGACCATTCGCGGTGTTGCCCGCCGAGCGGAGGACCATCTCGGCACCATAGAGGCCGCGATCCACCTGCAGGAAGCGCGTGCCTGAAATCTTGGTCTTGTAGTTGCCCCACATCACATGGCTTTCACCACGCTGCAGGCGCACATAGAATTTCCCGTTTGTCGGCGCGTCCTCTACCGACGTGGAATCATCCCCATACACTGGATAATATTTGTCGGGATCAATGCGACGGAGGAGTTCCCTTGGGTCTCGGGCATCGAGATCCTTAAAAAGGTTCTTCACCTCGTTTTCACCGGTATCGGCTGCTGCTGTCAGAAGGAACTTTCCCTTGATCTTGCCGCGGAGATAGAATGCCAAGCGGCCCGAGTTCCACACACTGTCGAACTCACCCGCCCGTACCTCCTCGATGCCGCTGTCTCCCGTTCGCTTGCCGATGGTGAAATCTGCAAGGGCGACGTAGAACCAGTCGTTTGTCGGTATGTTGACATCCCGGCTGAAGTAAAGTCCGCCCGACTTCGAGCCACCGTCAACGGCAACGTCGACCACATGCTGGCCCGGTGGCAGAATGCGCTGGGTAACAAAAGTTCCCTTTGGGTCGAGTGGAACGAGTTCGTCGAAAGCGACGATGCCGTATCCTTGGGGAACATTCTTGCCATAGACCGTTATCGCACCGCCATAGACTGGAATGTTGCGGAAGGCGGTCCGGTCTTCCGCATTGCCCGGCGCCACGCCATATCCGGAATCGGATAGGAACTCGCCACGAGTGCTGGCGATGGTCATCGGCACCGTTTCATCGAAGCGGCCCCTGGCATCGTAGACACGCAGCACATAGCGGAATTCGCGGCCGCTTTGCACAGGCATGACCCAAGCAGCTTCATCATTTACGTTGATCGGAACGACGGCTACAGGCTTGTTGGCCCAGGCAACGTTGTTCTCATAGATGCGAACTTCCGCCCGACTGATGAACGCCGGATAGTTGGACGTCGCGTAGAAGCGGACGGGTTCGCCTTCCCGAAAAATGCGTTGTACGGGCACGGTCGATACGTTGAGCAATGGCTCCGCATCCAGCCCGTCGAACTTGATCTGGATATCCACTGAGTTGAGATCGAGATCCGTCTTGCGCTGCCTGTCGACGGGACGTGCGTTGGGCGAGACGCCAAACATACCCTCGTTTGTGATCTGGCCGCTTTCATCGACGACCTGACCATCAACAGAAATGACGAAGGGTAGAGATGGTCGATCGCCGGGACCGGCGCGCTCCGTATTCTCACCGATCCGCAACTTTCCCACGGAGCTGTTGTCCATCATCTTACCGCGCATCGCGGCAGGACAGGCAACACCACCACAGTTCCCGTCCAGATCGACCAAGGGCGGCAGGTCGTCACCCTTGTATACGGGAGCACCGTCACCTGGCACGACCATGGGGGCGCCTCCGACTGTACCTCCTCCCATGGGGGCGCCTCCGACGATGCGGGCGTTCTGTCTCAGGGGAGATGGAGAGAAGATCGGAGGTTCGGGGATCGGCTCTGCCCCCTGCATGTCTGCTGCTAAGAGCGGGCCGATTTGCAGAGTAGCCGAAATCGATACAAGACTACTTGCAAACAGAAAGCGGGATGGTGAATATTTCATCATGGAATTTCCATCTATTATCTGCTGACAAGTTCAGCGAATTGCTCCGCTTCACGCCTCCGAACGTCCCAAACTCGCTTTCGTACGCGCGGCCGCTACGGCTTCCGGTGGACGCAGTTCCACGGATCCGCTTTTTCTTGCCTGTTGTGTTGCTACCCTTTCACCGGAAGGCCATGCTCTCCCGACATCAAAACGCTTTGCTGCTACTCGAGCTGCTCAAACGCGCGTACAGAATCTCGGCACTAGAATGCGTTGAACACGAACTGGCCGTTCATGAATTCTCCCGGTCGAACCAGTCAAACACGCCACCGACACCAGTTCCTTCGGGCTACACGCAGCAGTATTCCTCGCTCCGGGAAACGGGTCATCTGCACAACATCGAAACCTGCGTCTGACATGAAGCCCGGCCGAAAACCCCCGGAACTCTTGCAGAAACATATTTGAATGACGCAGATAGGATACAGTTGTTTTGGGTATTCTTACCGGATTCCCGATCTGGAAATACTGTATTGCTTACCCAGAATCTGGAGCTGGTATGCAAAATAGCCCACGGCTAAAGGACCATCAGCGATGGTACGGCGTTCCCGCACTCACCGACGCCAATGCTCTTCCACACGTAGCGCCCATTTCAGCGACAAGAATGGCGGTTTGAGCAGATTTCCCGCCACAAAACACGCTCAACGCATTATGGTGTCCCTGCTTCGTAGGAGGAACGCTCTGCATGTTTGACAAGATTCTGATCGCCAATCGTGGGGAAATTGCTGTCCGGATCATCCGAACCGCCAGGCGCCTGGGGATTGCCACGGTTGCGGTCTATTCCGACGCGGATCGAGGCGCGCTGCATGTGCGCATGGCCGATCAGGCGGTGTGCATCGGCCCGGCTCCGGCGACCGAGAGCTATCTCGATGGCGACAGAATTATCGCCGCCGCGCTTGAAACCGCAGCGCAGGCCATCCACCCGGGCTATGGCTTTCTCTCGGAGAACCCCGACTTCGTCGAGAAGGTGGAGGACGCCGGCCTGATCTTTGTCGGCCCGTCGTCGCAGGCCATTCGCGCAATGGGACTGAAAGACGCCGCAAAACGGCTGATGGAAAAAGCGGGAGTGCCGGTGGTTCCCGGATATCACGGCGATACGCAGGCGCTAGTCGCGCTCGCTTCCAAGGCCAATGAAATCGGCTATCCGGTTCTGATCAAGGCGCGGGCTGGCGGCGGCGGCAAGGGCATGCGTCTGGTGTCCGATCCCGATGCGTTCCCGGATGCTCTGGCCGCGGCCCAAAGGGAAGCAAAGGCTGCCTTCGGCGATGAGCGCGTGCTGGTCGAAAAGTATATCCAGACACCCCGGCACATCGAGGTGCAGGTTTTTGGCGACAGCCACGGAAATGCCGTCCATCTCTTCGAACGCGACTGCTCGGCCCAGCGCCGTCATCAGAAGGTGATCGAGGAAGCCCCCGCGCCCGGCATGAACGAAGAAACGCGGACGGCGATGACCGAGGCCGCCGTGAAGGCTGCCCGGGCCATTTCCTATAGCGGTGCCGGCACGATCGAGTTCATTGTCGATGCATCGGAAGGACTGCGACCGGACCGGTTCTGGTTCATGGAGATGAACACCCGGCTGCAGGTGGAACACCCGGTGACGGAGATGATTACGGGTGTCGACCTGGTGGAATGGCAATTGCGGGTGGCGGCGGGCGAGCCCCTGCCACGCACACAGGACGAAATCACGGTGAGCGGCCATGCGGTGGAAGCCCGGCTCTACGCCGAGGATGCAACGCGTGACTTCCTGCCGGCAACCGGAACGCTGCACCATTTGCGGTTTCCCGATGGCATCGAAGCCGCACGATTGCGCATTGATGCGGGCGTCGCGGAAAAGGATGCCATAACCCCGTTCTACGATCCCATGATCGCCAAGCTGATTGTCCATGCGCCCACACGGGAGGAGGCGATTGAGGGGCTCGCCGACGCGCTCGAAAAGACCGAGATCGCCGGCTCGACCGTCAATCTCGGCTTTCTGACACGGCTTCTGCGCGACGATGATTTCTCTGCCGGGCGGCTGGAGACCGGCCTGATCGGACGCAAGCAGGACGTTCTGACCAAAACTGCCCCTCTTAAGGCGCGGCATCTTGCGGCAGCCATCGCAGCAACGAGCGGAGCCGCATCTTCAGAAGATGCATCCGATCCGTTTTCAGCAATTTCGGGTTACGGCCATTTCGGGCCGCTCGTTCACAAACGGACGCTGGTAAACGGTGAAGAGGCGGTAGAAGCCCGCGTGGCGGCGCAGGCCGATGGCGCGCTGGCAATTCACCTTGGTGACGATGAAGCCAGCCGGCCAATCATCGTGCACCGCGACGACCCCACCCGCATCGCTTCATGGCCGGGCCACATCACGGTGTTCGAGGGCGCGGATGCGCTGACGCTGAAGGTGCCGGACCGGCTGCAGGCCGCCGAGGAAAGCGGCGGCGGCGACCGGCTCAGAGCACCGATGCCCGGGCTGGTGAAGCTGGTGCGCGCATCGGTCAACGAGACGGTCCAGAAGGGTCAGCCGCTACTGGTACTCGAAGCGATGAAGATGGAGCACACCATCACCGCGCCGCATGACGGCGTCGTCGCCGAAATCGCGACCGAAGGTCTGCAGGTCAATGACGGCGCGATGCTCGTCCGCTTTCAGGAAGCAGAGTAGACTCGCGCAAGCGTAAAGGCGCCCTGCGTTCAGGACCCGGCCCGTTTCAGACCGGATCCTGAACGTTCCGCCCCCCGCATCAGTGCATCGTCATCCATTCACGGGCATCGCGCAGCGCCCTGGCCAATTCCGGCTTGGACATGCCGGCGGCCAGTTCCGAGCGCAGCTCCGCAGCGCGCTCAGAGCCCTTGATGGCTGCAATGTTGAACCATTTGTGCGCGGCCACCAGGTCGACATCGCAGTCGCGGCCGGTCGCATACATCATTCCAAGCTGAAACAGCACGTCGGCCTGGGTGGACGAACCAGCCGTACCGAAGCCTGCTTCCTGAACGTCGTAACGTGCCATAATTCAAGATCCCTGTTTTTCTCCCGAGAGCCTTTGTTCTTGCCCTTCCGAGCCAGCCCTTCGATGCTTTCGAGAATGCAGGGTGCGGCTGAAATCGCCGTTAAATCTTGTGCTTAATTAGAAGAAAACAAAGTTCAAATTTTCAGTAAATGCCTGATTTTGTTAAGCATCGCAAACCCGCAGGGCATCGGGATTTCAGTGGTGGGCGCCAGGCGAATTCGTTAACGTCGTTTGCAAGATTTCGTTAACCACGCCGCACGCTTGAAGAGACAATTTTCTGAAAATTCTAATTGCGCGCCGTGCGATTTCGCCCCTTGCGGCGGGCAGAAAACCGGACTGGCCGCGGGTCTTCTGCGCCGTTTCCTGTTGCATTCATACGAATGCCGCTGTTCGGCCTCTCGCCCGACGGGCGAAATAAGCTCGAAGAGCGCGAGCCATGGCGCGGTGGCGATACTGCAGGTGCCGACCACACTGATGCAGCTTCTGTCACGGTTGCGGCCTGCCACCACAAAAAGCGGTTGTATTACGTTTACGTTTGCGTAAGCTATGCCCGCAACATCATTGGGAGGAAGACTGATGATTGGCAGAGTTGTTTTGAGTGGTGCCGCGCTGCTTCTGGCTTGTGGCGTTGCCATGGCCGACCCCATTGAGGGGAACTGGAAGACGGAATCCGGCGCGACGGCACAGATTGCGCCCTGTGGCGGCTCCTATTGCATCACGCTGAAAAGCGGCAAGCACGCCGGCAAGAAGATCGGCACGTTTCAGGCTGCCGGCAGCAGCAAGTATACGGGCAAGATCACCGATCCGGCCAACGACAAGACCTATTCCGGCAAAGGCACCCTCTCCGGCAATAGCCTGAAGATGGGAGGCTGCGTACTCGGCGGCCTGATCTGCCGCAACCAGACCTGGTCGCGTCTCTAGATCGCCGTGTGTCCATCCGGACGCACAAAGGACGACCTAAACGATTGATGGAGCATCGGAACAATCCGAAAACCGGATTCCACTTTTCGGCCCGGTGCTCCAGGGTCAGGACCTATGAACAGGCCCCGTGGCGGGCGTCGTCCAGGTTGCCAGCCTTGCATGGAACACAGGCCCCGGTCAGAGCCCTTCCACGCCTCTCCTCCCTGCGGAAGGCGTGGGGGCTCAATCTGCGATCAGACCTTCACTGCGCATCTGTGCGAGAATGATTTCGTGTGCGCGTGATTGCAGCGCGGCTTCGGTCCTGCCCCCGATGGCAAGCGGCTCGCGGCTGCAGACAAAATAGGGATACCAGGCTGCGCCCAGACCGTGATTGATCTGGCCAAGCTGCGCGTCGTCTTCTTCCGACAACAGGGATTCGGGCACGTAGCCCCAGCCCAGACCATCGCAGATCGCATCCTTGCCTAGCTCGAAACTGCTGAGCGCGATACGTTCGCTGCCCATGGCGTCGAGGTGAAAGCGCTCGCGCTGCGTGCTGTCGAGATAGGTGATCTGCGGCAGGATGGCGAGATCGTCGTCGGCGACATAGCTCATGGAATGAAGCGGATGGCTCCGGGCGACCATCATCCGCATGCCAATCCGCGCAATGACACGACTGTAGAGCCCGGATGCCGGGCCGGCACGGCCCGAAGCAATGAAATAGGCGATATCGAGCTGCCCTTCGCGCACCAGTTCAGGAAGCACATCGCTTTCGGCATAGCGCATGCTGAGGCGCACATCCGGCCGCGCCCGGCGAATGGCCCGGATCACATGGCGCCAGAAGTTTTCCGACAGGACATCGTCGCGCCCGATCCTCAGTTCCCGGCCTGTAGTCTCACCACCACGCGCGCAGCGCTCGATGATGCTGTTGGACAGCGCGATGATGCGGGCACAGTCATCCAGAATGTGCTCGCCGACCGGCGAGAGGGCAAGGCTGTTGCCGCGCCGCACGAACAACGCGGCGCCAAGCTCATCCTCCAGCGCGGCGATTGCCATACTGACCGTGGAACGGTTGCGCCCAAGCTGGAGCGCGGCACCCGAGATGGAGCCCGCGCGCGCCGCAGCCACGAAATACTCCAGATAATCCAGTCTCACGGCAAAGCTTCTTCGTCAAAAATCCTGTCGCTCAGCGATTTTCCATACGGCAATTGGGCAGATATCTCAATCGAGTGACATAAAACTTGATCTGACACTATGAGGTCGAAATTGCACTGGTTCTATCTGATCGCTGCGGTCTTTGCAGAAGTGGTCGGGACCACACTCATGAAACTCCTGGTATCCGGCGGCGCGCTTCTTCAGGGAACGCTGGCGGCGATTTCCATGATCGGCATCGCCTATCTCTTTCTGGGACGCGCAACGCTGCGCATACCGGTCGCGCTCGCCAATGCGTTCTGGGAAGGGTTCGGCATGGTCCTGATCGCCCTCACCTCCCTCTACCTCCTCGACGAAACGATCTCCCGGGTTCAGGGCATCGGCATCGGCGTGGCGCTGCTCGGGATCGCGGTGATCAACTATGGCCACCACCAGCAGGGCGAGACACGATGAGCATCTATATGGGTTATGTCCTGGGATCGGTGGTGCTCGACATTCTCGCCAATCTGGCGCTGGAGAAATCGAACGGTTTCGCACGCAGGGGCTGGGGAACCGCTGCCGTCCTGCTCATCATGGCGGCCTTCGCGCTTCTGGCGCTGGCCGTCACCGGCATGGACCTCTTTATTGCCTATGCGGTGTGGGGCGTGCTTTCGATCCTCGGGACGGCGCTGGCCGTCCGGCTCGTCTTCGGCCACCGCCTCAACCTGACGAGCTGGCTGGGTGTGGGCCTTCTCATCCTGGCCATCCTGCTGATACGCCTCGGATAGACAAAAAGGGCGGGCGCCCGAAAGACGCCCGCCCTGCCTTAAACGTTCAGGGCTGAAGTCAGCTGGCGCGCTGACCGAAAAGAACTTTCTGGGCTTCCTTGTCCTCAGCGATATTGCGGCGATGTTCCTGACCAACCTCCAGCGCGCGCACGACCGCCGGCCGCGCCATGATGGTCTCGAACCAGCGCTTGAGGTTGGGGAAATCGTTGAGATCCTGCCCCTGCTGCTCGTAGGGCTTCACCCAGCCAACGCTCGCCATGTCGGCAATGGTGTAGTCATCGCCGGCGAGGAACGGCCGGTCTGCGAGACGCTTGTTCATGACGCCGTAGAGGCGGTTGACCTCATTGGTGTAGCGCTCGATGCCGTAGGGAATCTTTTCCGGCGCGTAATTGCGGAAGTGATGCGCCTGGCCGGCCATGGGGCCGAGACCACCCATCTGCCAGAACAGCCACTGATCGACTTCAACGCGGGCCCGCTCGTCGGTGGGATAGAACTTTCCCGTCTTGCGGCCGAGATACTGAAGGATGGCACCGGATTCGAACACGGAAATGGGCTCACCGCCCGGACCTTCAGGGTCCACAATGGCCGGCATGCGGTTGTTCGGCGCGATCTTGAGGAAGGAAGGCTCGAACTGCTCGCCCTTGCCGATGTTCACAAAGTGCACATCGTAGGGGAGACCGGTTTCCTCAAGAAAAATGGTGATTTTCCAGCCGTTGGGCGTCGGCCAGTAGTGAAGCTCAATCGGCTTGGTCTGGGTGGTCATGTGTCGTTGCCTCCAGGTGTTGGGCGCCGCGCGGTCGGGGGAGGATCGCGGCGATACCCGGGCAGGTAAGCACCATCTGCGCACTTTGCAACGCGCTCGCCGATAAACCATCTGTTATCTGCCCATAATGAGGGTGTTAACACTGCTGAACCCTGGATGAATGTCCCTCTCAGTCTCGGTTCAGTCGGTCTCGGCCAAAGTGATGGCGACACTGAGGACGAACCAATGTTGATGCGCCGCTTTTCAATCGTCTGCCTGATCACCGCCCTCTTCGGCATGGGGCTCGCCATACTGGTCGCAGAGGCCGGCAGGCCTTCCGATCCCTGGCAGGACAATCGGCCGTTCTCCTGCTCCGCGGAGCAGGCCGCCCTTTGCGGCAGAACGGCGCTGCGCTGAGCGAAACGAGTTGAGGAACAAGACGATGCGGACGATCACACATATGGCCCGGGGATTGATGTTTGCTGCCCTGATCGGCTCACCGCTGCTTGCGGTCCAGAACGTCCGTGCCGGTAATGAAAACATCATCGAAGGGGATTATGAACGCTCGAGCGGTGCCGGCCTCGTCCTGATGGTCAGCCTGAAACGCTCGCGTTAGATCGGGTCGGGCCTTGAGAAGAAAAAGAATATCCATATAAAAGGCCATGGAACATAGAATATACCCTCAGCCCATTCAGACGATTTCGAGCCCCGAGCCTTTTGCCCGGAAAAGCTTTACCGATGCCCGCGAAGCCGTTGCGGCATTGAAGGCGCTCTACGAGCGCAACACCGCATTCCTGCGCGATGCCTTTGCGCAGGTGGCCAAAGACGGCGAAAGCGACCGCCGCTTTCGCGCATTCTATCCCGAAGTCAGCCTCGCCACCGGCTCCTATGCCCAGATCGATACGCGGCTTGCCTATGGCCATGTGGCGGCGCCCGGCGTCTATGCCACGACGATCACGCGGCCCGACCTTTTCGACGACTATCTGATCGATCAACTGAGCCTGGTCATCCGCAATCACGGCGTCCCCATCACCGTCTCCGAATCGGAAACACCGATACCGCTCCACTTTGCGTTCCTCCAGGACACTTATGTGGAGGGCTCGATAGCTGACCGGCTGAAACGGCCGCTGCGCGATCTTTTCGATGTGCCGGACCTCAACGCCACGGACGACCATATCGTCAACGGCACGCATGAGGCCCCGCCCGGCGAACCGCTGCCGCTTGCACCCTTTACCGCACAGCGCGTCGATTATTCGCTGCACCGGCTTTCGCATTATACCGCCACCGCCCCCGCGTATTTCCAGAATTTCGTGCTCTTTACGAACTACCAGTTCTATATCGACGAGTTCTGCGCGCTTGCCCGCGAGATGATGGCCGAGGGCGGAAACGGCTACACCTCCTTCGTGGAGCCGGGCAATATCATCACAAAGGCCGGCGAGACGAGCCCGTCCGCCAGCGCCCTTGCCCGCCTGCCGCAGATGCCGGCGTATCACCTGACGCGTGAAGGCCATGCGGGCATCACCATGGTGAACATCGGTGTCGGCCCCTCCAACGCCAAGACAATCACCGACCATGTGGCGGTGCTGCGCCCGCATGCCTGGCTGATGCTCGGCCATTGCGCGGGCCTGAGGAACACGCAGGCGCTCGGCGACTACGTTCTGGCGCATGCCTATGTACGCGAAGACCATGTGCTTGACGACGACCTGCCCGTCTGGGTGCCGCTGCCGGCGCTGGCGGAGGTGCAGGTGGCGCTTCAGGAAGCGGTCGCTGAGATCACCGGGCTTTCCGGCTATGAATTAAAGCGCATCATGCGCACCGGCACGGTCGCCACCATCGACAACCGCAACTGGGAACTGCGCGAACAGCGCGGACCGGTGCAGCGCCTCTCACAATCCCGCGCGATCGCGCTCGACATGGAATCGGCCACGATTGCCGCCAACGGTTTCCGCTTTCGGGTCCCCTATGGCACGCTGCTTTGCGTTTCGGACAAGCCGCTGCACGGTGAGCTGAAGCTGCCGGGCATGGCCACCGATTTCTACAAGAGGCAGGTTTCCCAGCATCTCAAGATCGGCATGAGGGCCGTAGAGAAACTCGCGGCCATGCCGCCGGAACGGCTGCATTCACGCAAGTTGCGAAGCTTTTTCGAGACCGCCTTCCAATAGCCAGAAAATGCGATTAGGCGCTGCTGCATCGAGACGGAAACAATGGGCGAGAGGCAATGAAGAGACCGAGGATCGCATCAATGCTGCCGGCCTTTCTTGCCATCGGCGTGGTTCTGGTGTCTTTTCCGCTGGTCGCCGGTTTCTGGGGCAGGCTGCACCCTGCCCTCGATTCCATGGCGCATTTTCGCATTCACCTTGCCGTGCTGATCGCTCTTCTGGCCGCACCGCTGCTTTTTGTGAAAGGCTGGCGTCAGATCGGTGCGGCGGGAACCGTGCTTGGCATCGCAACGCTGAGCGCAACGCTGCTTCCCGTTCAGGCGTCCACCGGTTCGGCAAAAGCCGAAACGACGGATTCGCCTGCCGCGCGCTACCGGCTCCTTCAGCTTAACCTCAGATACGACAACGCCACCCCCAAGCAGGTCTTTTCCCTGATCGGCCGGACAAAGCCGGACATCGTGACGCTGAACGAGGTCTCGCGCATGTGGGTGGAAGAGCTGAAATTTCTCGAAGCGGCGTATCCCTATCGCGTGATCTGCCCGCCGCCGGCACGCATCGGCGGGGTTGCCATTCTCTCGCGCCGGCCCTTCGCCGACCCGTCCGCCTTTGCCTGCTATGACCGCGGCTCGATGGCCGTGGCGACGGTTCGGCTTGGCGCGGATGCGGTGGAGATCGGCACGCTGCATCTGGGCTGGCCCTGGCCCTTTGAACAGCATCGACAGGTGGGGCGTGTGGCGCCCGTGCTTGAACGCCTTCCCGATACCGCCATTCTGGCCGGCGACCTGAACGCAACCCCCTGGAGCGTGACGGCTCACCGTGTGGCTGCAGCCGGGCGGCTGGATCTCTTGCCGGGGGTCGGTCCCACATGGATGAAACCGATCGTGCCCGAGAGCCTCCGCCGACTCGTGGGGCTGCCGATCGACAATCTGTTCACCAAGGGCCGGATCGTGCCATTTTCGGTCGAGCGGCTGGAGGATGTGGGGTCCGATCACCTGCCCGTTCTGTTCGAATTCGGCATCATGCCCGGCAATGAGCCGGCCGAGGTGATCGAAGTGAAGCTCGCCAGAAACGGAAACTAGGGTCAGGACCTGTTAATATGGCCGCAATGGTCGGCCTGATCTGTGCGGATACGCGAAGCAAGGCCGCAGGAAGACTTCATGTCTTTCAAGGCCTTGTGACAAAGTAGCCCGTGCTGATCAGGCCGATCCGAAGGACGCTCGATAGACCGGCGACCTGCCGCGTCAAACCCCTTGACCGGGGGAAAGGCCCCGCTCTGCGGGCTTTTCCTTGCATCTCTTGGTCTATCGAACGCCATTGTGGCCATATTAATAGGTCCTGCCCCTAATCGGCCGGCTTCCTGCGCGCGATGACCAGATGGCCGGGAACCGGCTTTCCCATTTCATGCCGCACCACGATGCCGCCGATGGCGAGCCCCGCAAAGCCGTGCCTGGCGAGCATTTCGGCGAGATAGGTCTCGGAATGGGCAAAGCGCTGATGCGGCCCGACCATGAAGGCGCGCCCGGCGAGCACCTCGTCCGGCAGGGTCTCGCTTGAAAAAGCGAGAACCGCGCCGTCCACGGATAGCTCCGCCGCGCCGGCGAAGAACGCATCCAGATCGCCGAGATAGGGCAAAACATCGGTCGCGGTGATCAGATCGAAAGGTTCGACATCCGCGTGATGGAGAAAGTCCACCGCATCGCCCACATAGAGCGCGTCGTAGACCTCCTTCTCGTCGGTGACCTCGATCATGGTCTCCGAAAGATCGATGCCGGTGATGTGGTCCGCGATGTCGTGCAGAACCTCTCCGGCAAGCCCCGTTCCACAACCGAGATCCAGCATGCGGTGGAAGGGCCCCGGCGCCACCTCATCCAGCGCCCTGCGGGTCAGTGCCGGTACGTCGTAGCCGAGTTGATCGACCAGAATGCTCTCAAACGCGCCGGCGTGCTGATCGAACAGGGTCGCCACATAGGCTTCCGATGCCCGTGAGGGTGTCTCGCCCCGTCCCATAGAAGCGAGCCGCACCGCGGCACCGCCATGGTCGGCAGGATCGAGAGCAAGCACCTCCCGATAGGCGGCAGCGGCTGCGTCGAGGTCGCCGGCCTTTTCGAGCGCGAGGGCGCGGTTATAGGCCTCGGCCAGCGCCTCCTCATCGATGGGGCTGGTGGTGCCGCTTTCGGGTTCGGGCTCGGACAATGGTGTTACATCCCGGTATAGACGGGCCCCTCGCCGCCCTGCGGCGGCACCCAGTTGATGTTCTGGTTGGGGTCCTTAATGTCGCACGTCTTGCAGTGGACGCAGTTCTGCGCGTTGATGACGAAGCGGGCATCGGCCACATCGCTGCCATCGGTGAGCGCGTTGCCGTCAGCATCTACCCATTCATAGACGCCGGCAGGGCAATAGCGCGAGGACGGGCCGGCATAGACGGCGTATTCCGACGTCTTCTGCAGCTCCATATCCTTCACCTGGAGATGAACCGGCTGCTCCTCCTCGTGATTGGTGTTGGACAGGAACACCGAGGAGAGACGGTCGAAGGTGAGCACACCGTCGGGTTTCGGGTAGTCTATCGGCTTGTGCTTTGCGGCCGGCTCCAGCGAAGCCGCGTCGGTCTTGCCATGTTTCAGGGTGCCGAACAGCGAAAAGCCGAACAGCGAGTTCATCCACATGTCGAAGCCGCCAATGCCGACGCCCAGAAGCGTGCCGAAGCGCGACCAGAGCGGCTTGACGTTGCGCACCTTTTTCAGGTCCTTGCCGATGTCCGAGGCGCGCCAAGCGGCCTCGTAGCCTTCCAGCGTATCATTGCCGCGTCCCTCGCCCAGCGCTTCCGCAACATGCTCGGCGGCAAGCATGCCCGAGAGGACCGCATTGTGAGACCCCTTGATGCGCGGGACGTTGACGAAGCCTGCCGAGCACCCGATGAGCGCACCGCCAGGAAAGACGAGTTTTGGCACCGACTGGTAGCCGCCTTCAGTGATGGCGCGGGCGCCATAGGAGATGCGCTTGCCACCTTCAAACGTCTTGCTGATCGCGGGATGCGTCTTGAAACGCTGAAATTCCTGAAATGGCGAGATGAAAGGGTTTTTGTAGTTCAGGTGAACCACGAAACCGACCGCCACCTGATTGTTTTCCAGATGATAGAGGAAGGAGCCGCCGCCGGTTTTCATGTCGAGCGGCCAGCCGAAGGAATGCTGGACGAGACCCGGCCTGTGGTTCTCCGGCTTGACCTCCCAGAGTTCTTTCAGGCCGATGCCGAATTTCTGTGGTTCGCGATCCTCGGAAAGGCCGAATTTCTCGATCAGCTGCTTGGCGAGTGAGCCCCGCACGCCCTCGCCGATCAGGACATACTTGCCCAGAAGCGCCATGCCGGGCTGATAGTTGGGACCGTGCGAGCCATCGCGCTCGACGCCCATATCGCCGGTGGCGACGCCGATGACCGCGCCTTCATCGTTGTAGAGCACTTCGGCGGCGGCAAAGCCCGGATAGATTTCAACGCCCAGTCCCTCGGCATAGCCTGCAAGCCAGCGGCAGACATTGCCGAGCGAGACGGCGAAATTGCCGTGATTGTTCATCAGCGGCGGCATCAGAAAATTGGGAATGCGCATGGAGCCCGCCGGCCCGAGAACCAGAAACTGATCGTCGGTGACGGGTGTCTTGAACGGGTGATCGGGATCGTCGCGCCACTCCGGCAAAAGCCGGTCGATGCCGATGGGATCGACGACGGCACCCGACAGGATGTGCGCACCGACTTCACCGCCCTTTTCGAGAACGACGACGGAAAGCTCCGGGTTCAGTTGCTTGAGCCGGATGGACGCGGCCAGCCCCGCCGGACCTGCGCCGACGATGACCACATCGAATTCCATGCTTTCGCGTTCCATATCGCTCATTCCACCCTCCGCAGTCTTTTTCTCTCGCGCGCCGTGCCTGCCAGTGCTGCCGGCGCGAACCGGATACCCATCAGTCCCGCATAACGGTTTCAACGCCGGGCTATAGCGCATCCGCGCGCCTGTCGAAACCGGAGATGTTGCATCAATCCATTCCTGTTTGACGCCAACCGATATTACTTTAACGTAAACGTAAATAATTGAGAATGTGCCGGCAGGCAATTCCTGATTGTCTGCCGGGTCGAATCCGAGCAGTTTCAGCCTGTTTCATGATTGAGGGACACGACGTGGACATACGGGAAAACCCGCTACAGAGAGCCTACAGGCAGAGACCGATCGCGGTGACCGCTTTCTGCGTACTCGCGATCCTTGCCATTCAGGCGTTTTTTCTGAAGTTCATGGGACAGACGACGATCTGCGACTGCGGAACGGTGAAGCTTTGGTATTCGGATCCGTCGGGGCCTGAAACCTCCCAGCACATCGGTGACTGGTACACCTATTCCCACTTCCTGCACGGGCTCCTTTTCTACGGGCTCATCTGGCTTGTCGCGCCGCGCATGCCGGTTGGCTATCGCCTCGCACTGGCCGTAGGCCTGGAAGCCGCCTGGGAAATGGCCGAGAACACGCCCATGGTGATCAACCGCTACCGGGAATCGGCGCTCGCCGAGGGTTATTACGGAGACAGCGTGATCAACTCGCTCTCGGACACGTTTGCCACCATCGTCGGCTTCTTCGTCGCGCGCTTATCGCCCCTCTGGCTCAGCATTCTTCTGGTGGTTGCGACGGAGATTTTCATGGCGGTCATGATCCGTGACAATCTCACGCTCAACATTCTCCAGCTTGTCTATCCCTCGCAGGCGATTTCCAACTGGCAGGTGGGCGGCTGAAGCCACCAGCTTTCCCGTTTCTCCAGAACACGAAACGGCGGTATACTGGGGTCAGGAAGGGAGGTGACGTCCTGCCCCGTGCCATGTCCATAGCAGCAGTCCTCCTGCCTGCAGCCCTTCTGGGCGCAGGGCCGGGAGACGACGGACGCTGGCAGGCCGGACAATATTCCTTTTCCGATGAGCTTGGCGGGTTCCGCATCCAGGCGGTTTCGGGGACAGGCTCGCGCAGCGATCCCGTGCTCCTGAGGCAGGAGCTTTACACGGCCTCTGCCGTGGTTCTGGTTATCCGCACCACCGGGGCGGTTCCGCGTTACGCCTATGACGAACGGGCCGGCGCCGGCTACCTGTTCATCGAAATCGAGACGCTCAATGCAAGCAACCTGCCCTGGGTAGAGTTTGAGTTTGAACTGCAGGAACTGCGCGGCATCTCGAGCGTCTACGGGGACGGCCTCTCTTTCGATCAAAGGAACGTCGGCTCCACCCAGATCGGCTCCAGCGCCTTTGCCACCCACGACCGCAAGTTCGAGCCCTATGACCGGCTCTTGTTTCAGTCAGGCACGGTCGATGCAGGTCATTCAGTGACATTTCGGCTCCTGATTACCGACCTGACGCCGAAGCCGGTGTTTTATCTGGTGCAGGACCCGCGCATTCCCGCTTCCTGAACTTGCAACCGCGGGCAAAGAAAGAGAAAGTGCCTCTTTCAACATATGCCGACAATCAGGATTTCGGACGCAATGGATTCCGCTGGACTAAGGGAGCTGCTGACCTTCTACGCCGATGCCGGCGTGGACGAGCCCCTTCTTGAGGAAGCGGCGGACCGGTTCGAGGAAACACGCACAGAAGCCGAGAAAAGGGCTGCCCAGCGCCAGCCTGCACAGCAGAAGGCGATTGCGGCCCCGCAGGCCCGGCCAGCCGCTCCCGCTGCAGCCCGAACCGCGGTTCCGGACGATGCGCAGGCCGCACGGGCGCGCGAGATAGCAAAAAGCGCCGAAAGCCTGGAGATTCTGCGCGAGCAGCTTTCCGCCTTTGACGGCTGCAACCTGAAGACAACGGCAAAAAACACCGTTTTTGCCGATGGCAACCCGCAAGCTGGCGTGATGTTCGTCGGCGAAGCTCCGGGCCGTGACGAGGATATTCAGGGCCTGCCCTTCGTCGGCCGCTCCGGCAAGCTGCTGGATCGCATGTTGGCGGCAATCGGGCTCGACCGCACCACCGTCTATATCTCCAACGTGATCCCGTGGCGACCACCCGGAAACCGGGACCCCTCCCCTCTGGAAACGGAAATCTGCCGCCCGTTCATCGAGCGGCATATCGAGCTTGTAGCACCCAAAGTTCTGGTAACGCTCGGGAATCCCTCCACCAAACTGCTCCTGAACACGCAGACCGGCATCATGCGCATGCGCGGCAACTGGGCCGTGCACAGGACCCCGTCAGGCCTCGAAATCCCAACGATGCCGACGCTGCACCCGGCCTATCTCCTGCGCAACCCGGCACACAAGAAGCTCGCCTGGCATGATTTCCTTGCCATCAAGCTCAAGCTGGAAGAAGCAGTCTGAGACTGCAAGCGGACGCGAATTAAGCTCATCTTAACACCGTTGATGGACAGTGCCGCGTCTCCACAACGTCCCGGAGTCGAACATGTATGTTCGCGTTAGTTCCGGGGGGCGCCTGATTCTTCTAGTACTCTTCCTGTTGCACGGAGCCGATGCTGCGAGCGGCGCAGATCTGGTGACAGCGGAACCTCCACCAGCCCCACCCGATCTGGAAAACGCCCCATTACTGCTGAATATCACTCCTCAGATATCTGGCTTTATTGAGTTAAGCTCATCTCTTGGCAAGGCAGACCTAGAACAAACCGCCGAAAAAAACAGCGGCTGGGCGCTTCGCGGAGCAGTGAATGTGCCGATCAACGCGCATTGGCACATCCAAATCGACAGTCAGTTCGATAAACTAAAATTCGGTGAGCTTTCTGACCAGAATCTGAGCTTCGGAGCGCATGCCTATCATCGCAAAGAAGATCAATATGCAGTCGGTCTCTACGCACAATATGAGCGGCTATCCGCCGAGACCCTCGCACTTGGGCCCACGGAAACGTCAGCCGGGCTGGAAGGTGCGGTTTTCCTCAGCCAGTCGACTGTTCTGGGCCAGGTCGGCCTGGGCAAGGGGCGTCTGGAAGAGCAGGATGCGTCCAAGCTCAACGGCCTTATCGGCGCACGCTATTATCACACAGACAATCTGCGTTTCGATCTGGATGCCGGATTTGAGCAATTGCTGAGCGACGATGCGGCGCTGAAGACCTACTCCGTGTCTACGGCCGCCAACTATCGGCTCTCGAACAGACCAATCACTGCCTTTGGCGGATATCGCTACCGTTCCTCCTCGCTGACATCGGGCGAAACCCATAGCGAGGACATGACATCTCACGGCATCGTGGCAGGGTTTCGCTATCATTTCGGCTCCACCAGCCTGAAGGACGAAGGCCGGGCCGTGCGGCTGCGTGGTCCCGGGCCTTCTCAGTCCTGCGCAGCGCGCAGGGCTGCCAGCTGAAGCAGAGCAAACACCGCGACTGCAACGGCCTGAACGCAGACGAACGCTATGCCAAGCGGATTGGGAGCGACCCAGCCGCTTGCGAGCAGGGCGAAGCTTGCAACAACCCAGACGGCGTTGAGCAGAACAATGTCGATCAGCACAAGACGCGGTGTTTTCGCACGCGCTGCAATCACCAGCAGCATCGTCACGAACGGCACCAGCACGACGCCGGCCCAGAACAGAAGCGCTTCAGGCAGGGCGAGAAGACGCGACAGCGGGCCGGCCGCGACAACAAGGAGCAGCGCGGCACCACCACTCATGGCAGCGTCGAACCGGAGCGTTTTCCTCAGTGTGGGTGTAAGAGCGAGTGACATGTTCTTTTCCTTCCTGCAAAGGGTTTGTGGCGAGCCTGCTACGGCGCTGACGCAGTGAAGCCTGTCGGATGAACCGCCGCCTGGCGATTACGTGAGAGGTAATGGAAATGTGCGGCGGACAGCTTTAGGGTCTCCGCCATGGAGATCGAAAACACCATCGCATCGAAGAGCAATGCCGGTTCCCTGCTCAAAGAATGGCGCGAAAGACGGCGCATGAGCCAGCTTCACCTGGCGCTCGAAGCCGGCATCTCGCAACGCCATCTGAGCTTCGTGGAAAGCGGGCGATCCAACCCGTCGCGCGACATGGTTCTGCTCTTGTCGGAAAGCCTCTCCGTGCCGCTTCGGCAACGCAACCGCATTCTGCTGGCCGCAGGCTATGCGCCGGGCTTTTCCGAACGGGACCTGCATGACCCGACACTGAAGCCGGCGATGGACGCGGTGCAGACCGTGCTCGACGGCCATGCGCCCAATCCCGCCATCGCCATCGACCGGCACTGGACGATGGTCGCCGCGAACGGGGCCATCGCGCCGCTGCTCAGGGGCGTAACGAACGCGGAGCTCCTGAAGCCCCCCGTGAACGTGCTGCGCCTCAGTCTGCACCCCGAGGGCCTTGCGCCCAGCATTGTCAATCTCGCTCCCTGGCGGGCGCATGTTCTGGAAAGGCTGCGCCAGCTCATCGACCAGACCGCCGATCCGCAACTGGCATCTCTGGAGAAGGAACTCGCGGCCTATCCCGTCAAAAAGAACGGGCCGGAGCCGCGGCCCCGCGCGGCAGACATGATAGCCGTTCCACTTCGGCTGCGTCTTGGTGAAACCGAGCTCTCGTTCATCACCACAACGACCGTGTTCGGCACACCGCTGGACGTGACGCTGTCGGAACTCGCCATTGAAAGCTTTTTCCCGACCGACGCTGCAACCGCCGCCTTTCTGCGGCAATTGCACGATGGCGCCTCATGAGGCCGGCGGCACGAAACGACGGGCTGCCACACGCTTGAGACCGAGTTGGCGCTCGCGCCAGATAATGAAGAGTCCTGCCCCGATGACAATCATGCCGCCCACCAGCGTGTAGAGGGTCGGAACATCGCCGAAGGCGAAATAGCCGATGACGATGGCCAGTAGCATGGACGTGTATTCAAACGGCGCGATGGTCGAGAGCTCCGCATGACGGTAGCACTCTGTCATGAGGATCTGTGCCACGCCCCCGCACACACCAGCCCCCGCCAGAGCGAGATACTGCTCACGCGAGAGATCGGCCCAGCCGAAAGGAATGGTGAACAGGGAGAGCACGGTGGCTGTCACCGAGAACCACAGGACGATGGTCGCGGTCTTCTCCGTCTGCACCAGTCGGCGCACGAGGAGCATGGCGACCGCCGAACCCGTCGCCGCGCACAGGGCTGCGATGACGCCCACCGCCTCAGCGGCCTCAAGGCCGGCGTCGCCGGTAAGCAGAGTGAGTTTGGGCCAGGCGATGATGATGACGCCAAGGAAACCGACGGCGACGGCGCTCCAGCGGTAGATGCGTACGACCTCGCCCATGAAGACTGCCGAGAGCACCACAACGATGAGCGGTTGCGCATAGTTGAGCGTGATTGCATCGGGCAGCGGCAGGCGCGTCAAAGCGAAGAAGCCGAGCCCCATGGCCGTTACGCCGACAAGGCCGCGCATGATGTGACTGACGGGGTGCGTGGTGCGAAAGGCCGTTGCCAGTTCCCGACGCCAGGCGAGCATGGCGATGATCGGGAATATGGCAAAGAAGGAGCGGAAGAAGACGATCTGGCCGGACGGCACCATCCCCGCCGATTTGATCAGCGAGGACATCATGACGAACACGGAGACCGAAATGACCTTCAGCGCGATGCCCATCAATGGCTGGCGTTCAGCGCCGACTTCGGTCACAGCGGGCATGATCTGGTTTCCTATAAGGCCGGTGAGGACGCAGGACAGTGCATCGAACTGATCGAGCGTGGTTGCATCATGCTGCGTCCCTGGCCTGCCGGATCGTCTCCCACACACGCGACGGCGTGGTGGGCATGTCGATGTGAGCTATGCCATAGGCACGGTAGAGCGCATCCGTCACCGCGTTAAGAACCGCCGGCGTGGCGCCGATCGTGCCGGCCTCGCCTGCCCCCTTTATGCCCATCGCGTTGGTGGTCGAGGGCACGTTGCGGGTCTCAAAATGAATGAAGGGAAGATCGTCGGCACGCGGCATGGCATAATCCATGAAGCTCGCTGTAACGAGCTGGCCATCCTCCGAATATACCGTGTCTTCCGTCAGCGCCTGTCCGAGACCCTGCGCAACACCACCATGGACCTGACCTGCAAGCAGGATCGGGTTCACCGTCGCGCCGAAATCGTCGACGATCCAATAAGCAATGACTTGCGTGCGGCCGGTTTCCGGGTCGATCTCGACTTCGCAGATATGCGTGCCGTTGGGATAGGTCGCCTCTTCCTGCACGAACTCGCCGAAGCCTTCCACATCCTCAGGCGCTTTTGCGGCCCTGGCGATGGCTGCATAATCGACCGCGCGGTCCGTGCCGACAATGCGCGCGGCGCCGCCGGAGAGTTCGATGTCATCGACGGACGCTTCCAGTTCGTCTGCCGCCAGCCTGCGGATTTTCTCGGCGAGGTCTTCGCCGGCCCGCGCGGCCGAGACACCGCCCAGTGGAATGGAGCGCGAGCCGCCCGTGCCACCACCGGATGCCAGCTCGTCGGTATCGCCCTGACGCACGGTGATCCTGTCGATGTCGATATTCAGCTTGTCGGCCACGAATTGCGCATAGGCGGTGGCGTGTCCCTGGCCGTTGGATTGAGTACCGATCAGAAGCGTGACGGTGCCATCCTCGTTCAGCCGCACATGGGCAGGCTCCGAACCGGCAAAGGCGCAGGCTTCGATATAGGTGGCCATGCCGATGCCGCGCAGTTTGCCGTTGCGCCGCGATTCCTCAAGCCGCTCTTCGAACGTGGCCCAACCGGCGTTCTCCATACATTTGTTCATGTGCCCCTCGAACTCGCCGACGTCGTAAAGACGGCCAGTCTGGGTACGATAGGGAAACTGCTCGGGCCTGATGAAGTTACGGCGGCGGATTTCGTCACGCCCGATGCCAAGATCGCGCGCACAGGCATCCACCAGCTTTTCAAGCAGGAATGCAGCTTCCGGGCGGCCCGCCCCGCGATAGGCATCCACCGGGCAGGTGTTGGTGTAGACGCCGTTGATCGTCACATCGAGCGCCTGAATGTCATAGACGCCCGTTGACATGGAGACGCCGACAAACGGGATGAATGGGCCATACTGCGAGATATAGGCGCCCATATTGGCCGTGAGGTCGACCCGCAGGCCTAGGAAACGCCCTTCGCCGTCCATCGCCATCTCGGCGGTCACGACATTGTCGCGCCCCTGCGCATCGGTCATGAAATGCTCATTGCGGTCGCCGGTCCATTTGACCGGGCGGCCAAGCCGTTTCGCCGCCTCCATGACCATGGCGTATTCACGGTAGACGAAGGTTTTCGGGCCAAAACCGCCACCGACATCCGGCGTGATCACGCGCAGGTTTTCCGGCTCGATGCCGAAGGTTTTGCACAGAATGCCGCGCATGGAATGAACGCCCTGCGAACCGGTGGTCAGCACGTAGCGGTTTTCGTCGTCGCGCCACTCGGCAAGTGCCGCGCGCGGCTCCATATAGTTGCAGACGAGACGGTTGTTCACGAATTCAATGCGGGTGACGTGGTCGGCCCTGGCGAACGCCGCGTCCGCTTTCTCCCTGTCGCCCACATGGTAAAGAAAAGCGCGGTTCGAGCCGAGTTCCGGCCAGACCAGCGGGGCATGTTCGGAAAGGGCGCCGGCGGTCGAGGCTATGGCTTCCTCATCGTCGAAATCGATCTCGATCAGTTCGGCAGCGTCCTGCGCCTGGGCGCGGCTTTCCGCCACCACCAGCGCCACTGCATCGCCCACATACTGCACGCGGTCACGACACAGGATAGGAATGTCGCGCGTGGGTGCACGCGTGCCGTCGGGCTGTTTCTGCATGGCGCCGGAGCGCAGATCCTTCAGATGCGCAACATCGGCGCCCGTCAGCACCAGATGGACACCCGGTGCTGCCCTTGCCTCCTCGACCGACGCGATGGTGAATGTGCCCTTGGCAACAGGCGAACGCACCACGTAGAGATGCAGCGTGCCTTCGGGCAGGAAATCGTCCGTGTAGCGCCCCCGGCCCGTAATAAATGCCGCATCTTCCTTGCGGCGCACGGAGGCACCCATCCCGAATTTCGGCGTCATCACAGTCATGCGGAATCCCTTCTGGCCAATCGCGAATTGGCCGATGTTCGGTGAGCTGGCTGGAAACAGTCGAGCGACATATGCTGTCTTAGTTTTGTCGAGCCTAATGATTGTGTAAAGAGCAACAATTCGATTTTGTTGGACCAGACAGCCCACAGATTGCCGGCCTGCGCCCGGGGCCCTAGAAAGAGTTGAGATGCGTACAGAAAGCGGCCAGATTTTTCGTCTCGAGGACTACCAGCCGAGCAACTATCTCATTCCGGAGGTAGCTCTTGATTTTCGGCTGAACGCCGAGGAAACGCTGGTAACGGCCAGGCTTCAGGTGGAGCGCATCCCTCGCGCTCCCGCCGACGCTCCTCTGATTCTGGATGGCGACGGGCTGGTGCTGGAAGCCCTTGCGGTCAATGGCGCCGAGGCAGAGCCTGCCGACTATGATGCATCTCCCGACCGCCTGACGATCACCCGGCTGCCGGCCTCGCGCCGGTTCGAGCTGACCATCGTGACCCGGATCGCGCCATCGAAGAACACGACGCTGATGGGGCTCTACGTTTCCAGTGGTGTTTTCTGCACGCAATGCGAAGCCGAAGGCTTCCGCCGCATCACCTATTTCCTCGACCGGCCAGACATTCTGTCCGTCTATACCGTGCGCATGGAAGCGGATCGCAAAGACGCGCCGCTTCTTCTGTCGAACGGCAATCCGGTGGAAAGCGGTGATCTCGCCGACGGGCGTCATTTTGCCGTCTGGCACGACCCCTTCCCAAAACCCTCCTATCTGTTCGCTCTCGTGGCCGGCGATCTCGGTGTGGTTAAAGACCGCTTCACCACCGCTTCCGGGCGCGAAGTCGATCTCGGCATCTATGTCGAACACGGGAAGGAAAAGCGGGCGGCCTATGCGATGGACGCGCTGAAGCGCTCGATGCGCTGGGACGAGGAACGCTTCGGGCGGGAATACGACCTCGACGTGTTCAACATTGTCGCCGTCTCGGACTTCAATATGGGCGCGATGGAGAACAAGGGGCTCAATGTCTTCAACGACAAATATGTGCTCGCCGACGAGGACACGGCCACGGATGTCGATTTCGCCAATATTGAGGCGATCATCGCGCATGAGTATTTCCACAATTGGACAGGCAACAGAATCACTTGCCGGGATTGGTTCCAGCTCTGCCTGAAGGAAGGCCTGACGGTTTTCCGCGACCATGAATTCTCCGCCGACGAGCGATCGCGCGCCGTCAAGCGCATCGCCGAAGTGCGCGGCCTGCGCGCGCATCAGTTTCCCGAGGATCAGGGCCCGCTGGCCCATCCGGTGCGGCCGCGCCGCTACCGCGAGATCAACAATTTCTACACGGCGACCGTCTACGAGAAGGGCTCGGAAGTTGTCCGCATGCTGCGCACCATTCTGGGCGAGGACGCCTTTCGGGCCGGTATGGACCTCTATTTCGAGCGGCATGACGGGCAGGCCGTAACCATCGAGGATTTCGTAAAAGCCTTCGAGGACGCTTCCGGGCGGGACCTCAGCCAGTTCTCGCTCTGGTACCATCAGGCCGGCACGCCCAATGTGGCGCTTTCATCGCGCTATGATGGTAAGGAAAAAACGCTGACGGTGGAGATCGAGCAATCGGTGCCGCCCACGCCCTCCGAAAGCCGCAAACGCCTGATGCACATACCGCTCGCCTTCGGCCTCGTCGGGCCTGACGGGACAGACCTCGACTATCAGAGCGTGGAGGGGGCGAGCGTCGAAAACAGCGTGATCCACCTGCGCAAGCGCAGACACCAGATCGTGTTCAAGGGGGTGAAGGCGCGTCCCGTCCTCTCGATCAACCGGGGTTTTTCGGCCCCGGTGACCCTTTCGGTTGAAAGCAGGGCCGATGAACAGCTTTTCCTCGCCCGCCACGACAGCGACCCCTTCTCGCGCTGGCAGGCGCTGAACACGCTTCTGACGGATGCGCTGATTGCCGCGAGCAAAGCGGTGCGCGGCGGCAAGAAGCCGGTGTTTGAGGACGAACTCATCTCGGTGACCATCGACCTCGCTGCAGACGAAACGCTCGAAGAGGCTTTTCGCGCGCTGACACTGAGCGTACCGGGCGAAGCCGATGTGGCACGGGAAATCGGCCGGGACATCGACCCGGATGCGATCCACACCGCACGCAGGGCGCTGCTGATGGCCGTTGCGCAGGCGGGAAGCCAGACTTTCCGCGCGCTTTACGAGCGTCTGCTCGACAATGCGCCGTTTTCTCCGGATGCGCGCAGCGCCGGCCGCCGTGCCCTGCGCAACACGCTGATCGAGTTTCTGGTGCTGGATTCTGCCAGTCCCGAGGCCGCCTACCGGCAGTTCGAGGACGCCGACAACATGACGGAGCGCGCGGGTGCGCTCACCGTTCTGGCCCAGCATTTCCACGACACCGACGTGGGACGGGCAGCGCTCGCGGCTTTCGAGAAGCGTTACCGCGACAACCCGCTGGTGCTCGACAAATGGTTCCAGATCCAGGCGATGGTTCCATCGACCGCGACGGTTTCCCTGCTTCGCAGCCTGATGGAGCATCCGCACTTCTCGCTTGCAAACCCGAACCGCGTGCGGGCGCTTATAGGCACGTTCTCCATGGCGAACCAGACGGCGTTCCATAGCGCCGATGGCGAAGGCTATCGTCTCGTCGCTGAGACGGTCGCCGCGCTCGACAGTCACAATCCGCAGGTGGCAGCGCGCCTTGCCACCGCGTTCCGCTCCTGGCGGTCGCTTGAAAAGGGCCGGCGCGAGCACGCACGCAAGCTTCTTGCCGAGATGTCCAAGCGGACGGATCTCTCGCGCGATCTTGCCGACATTCTGGAACGAACGCTCGCCTGAGGGCGGGCGTTAATATCTTTTTTACCAAGACCACTGGACAAGGCGAATCACCTTTGATTCCTTATGGATGATTCGGCAGCAGGCGGAGCCGAATCACCGAACTTAACGAGGAACGAGGGAGCCCGTCGGATGGCGAAGGCAGGGGGTTGGGCTTTGCCCCTGATTGCGGGCATGGCTGCCGGGCCACGAACCCGACGCGCAAGGCGCATGGGACTGGCAGGCAACGCCAAGATTATTGCAGCTCCGGCCTATGAACGTCTTCTGGCCATAGAGCCCTATCTGCGCCGTTCCATTCCCGTTCTCATCATCATCTTTCTTCTGGTGCTGGCGGCAGCACGGCTTCTCTCGCTCTTCACCTGGCGCGACGACATCGAACGCGACGCTCGGACCATGCTCGCGCTGGCGGCGGATTCGCTGGCCGCAAGCGTGGCAATCGACACGACCGAGACCGAGCCGGCACAGAAGGCGCGCATGCTCATCGAAGAAGCGATGCGCCGCGCCGGATCGGAAGACGAGCGCGTGCTCGCCATCACCGATGAAAACTTTGACGTCCTGGCCACATCGCCCAACGGACAGAACCTCATCGGTCGCTCGCTCGAAGACGTGTTGGCGGGCGGCCAGCCGCTCTTCCTGTTCGGCGCACGTGCCGGAGTGATGAATGTGGAGATTGCCGGTGAGCAGTGGCTTGCGTCGCTTGTCCATGTTGCCGGTCAGGAGGGCGCTGCCGTCGCCCTCACCTCACGCGACGGTCTCTTTGCCGACTGGCGCCGTTCCGTTTCGATGAATGTGTCGCTGTTTGCCCTGACCGCGGGCATCCTGATGGTGATCCTCTACGCCTATTTCAGCCAGGCCGCGCGTGCCCAGGCTGCCGACCGAATTTACATGGAAGCACACCAGCGCATCGACATGGCCATGGTGCGCGGCAAATGCGGCCTGTGGGACTGGGACATGGTGCGCGGCAAGATGTTCTGGTCACGCTCCATGTTCGAGATGCTGGGCTACGAGACGACCGACGAGATGCTTTCCTTCGGTGAGGTCGCGGCGATCATCCATCCCGACGATGGCGATCTGTTCGATCTGGCCAACCGCATCATGGCGCGCGAGATTGATCACGTAGACCGCGTCTTCCGTATGAAACGCGCCGACGGACAGTGGGTCTGGGTGCGTGCGCGGGCGCAGGTGGTGGACCCGAACGCACCGGAGCTGCACCTGATCGGCATCGCCGTGGATGTGACCGAGCAGCGCACGCTTGTGCAGCAGACGGAAGCGGCCGACCAGCGGCTGCGCACAGCGATCGAGAGCATCGGCGAATCCTTCGTACTGTGGGACTATGCCGAGCGGCTCGTCATGTGCAACACCAAGTACAAGCAGGATCTGGGCGTCGACGAGAGCATGATCGTCTCCGGCGCGCGGCGCCGCGACATCGAAGCGCTGGCGCCTGCCTTCCGCTCTGAACGCAGACTGGCCGTGCCCTCAGGCAATGGTAACGGCGCCACCTATGAACGACAGCTCGCGGACGGACGCTGGCTGCAGGTGACGGAACTCAAAACGCGCGACGGCGGCACGGTTTCCGTCGGCACCGACATTACCCAGCTCAAGCAGCATCAGGGCAAGCTTGTCGACAGCGAGCGCCGGTTGATGGCGACCATTCACGATCTCAGCCTCGCGCGCCGCGCCGAGCAGGAGCGCACACGCGAACTCAGTGAGCTGAACCGCAAATACATGCGCGAGACCGAGCGTGCCGAGGCGGCGAACCGGGCAAAATCCGAGTTCCTGGCCAACATGTCGCACGAGCTGCGCACACCGCTCAACGCGATCATCGGTTTCTCGGAAGTGATGGAATCTGGAATGTTCGGGCCGCTTGGCTCGGAGCGCTACGAGGAGTATGTGCGCGACATCTGTTCGAGCGGTTCCTACCTGCTCGGCGTCATCAACGACATTCTCGACATGTCGAAGATCGAAGCCGGCCAGTTCTCGGTCGATTGCGAGGAAATCGATCTGTGCCCGCTGATCCGCGAAACGGTGCGCGTGGTGGAACTCCAGGCGGCGGAAAAATCGATCGCCATGAAGATGGACATCCCCGAGCGGATGCAGGTCTTTGCCGACCGCCGCGCAATCAAGCAGATCGTCATCAATCTGCTGTCCAACGCCGTGAAGTTTACGGGCGAAGGCGGGCACATATCGCTGCGCGCGCGAAAGGTCGGCCCGGCGGTCACGCTTACCATCGAGGATTCAGGCTGCGGCATCCCGCGGGATGCCCTGAAAAAGCTCGGCCGCCCCTTCGAACAGGTTCAGAACCAGTTTTCAAAAAGCCACACGGGCTCCGGCCTTGGCCTTGCCATTTCCCGCTCGCTGGCGGAATTGCATGGCGGCGTGCTGAAAATCCGCTCGACAGAAGGCGTCGGCACCATCGTGTCGGTGCGCCTGCCGGCCGAAGAGCGCAAAAAGCCGGCCGTGGCCGCCTGAGTTAAACGACCGCGCCGACAAGTTCTTCGAACAGCCGCCGCACCCTGCCCGCCGTTTCTTCCACATGCGCTTCCAGAATGCCGAGTTCCGGTAGATCGGTCTGCCGCAACATGAGGTCGGCGAAGCCGGGCGGCGCCTCGTCCGGATCAAACCCGCCTTCAAGGCAAAGCCGCGTGGTCTGCGTGAGCGTCATATAGAGGTGATGCGCATCGACGAGTTCCTGGCGCGCCTGAGGCGCGCAGAACGTCTCTGATAGGGAAGAAAGAACCTCACTGGTGGCGGTCGTTTCGCTTTCGGACCGGGTGTTTCTGGTGAGCACGGCCACCTGGGCGATGAATTCGAGGTCGATGAGGCCGCCAGGCACAAGCTTCAGATCCCAGACGTCGCGGGCGGGCTTCTCCTCCTCCAGTAGCCGACGCATCTCAGCCGCTTCGTTGCGGATCTTCTGCGTGTCCCGCGGCAGGGCGAGGATTTTGTGCACCTCCTTTTCGACACGCTCGATCAGCGCCCTGTCGCCGGCGAAGGCGCGCGCGCGCGTGAGTGCCATGTGCTCCCAGGTCCAGGCTTCGTTGCGCTGATAGCGCGCAAAAGCGTCGATATGCGTGGCGACCGGCCCTTTGTTGCCCGAGGGGCGAAGGCGCAGGTCCAGCTCGTAGAGCACGCCCTCTGCGGTCGGCGCGGAGACGGCTGCAATCAGCCTCTGGGTCAGGCGCGCGTAATATTCCGAAGGCGCCAGCGCCTTTTGCCCGTCCGAATAGTCGGCATCCTCGTCGTGATCGTAAAGCAGGATCAGATCTATGTCGGAACCAGCAGTCAGTTCGCGGCTGCCGAGCTTTCCCATGCCCAGAATGGCGACACGCCCGCCGGCGATGCGACCGTGGCGCCCGGCGAAGTTCTCAACCACCGCCTCGAGCGCGGACTCAACCGTGAGATCGGCCAGGTCCGAAAACGCCTTGCCGGCGCGCGCGGAATCGATGGCCCCGGTCAGGAGCCTGATACCGATCAGAAACTTCTGCTCGGCCGCAAAGATGCGCAGCCTGTCGAGTATCTCCTCGTAAATCTGCGCGCCAGCCAGAAAGGTCTCCAGCCGCTCGGAGAGATAGGCCCGGTCGGGGAGCTCGGAGAGTAGCGCCGGATCGAGAAGTCCGTCGAACACGTGGGGCCGCCTGGTGATGATCGCGGCCAGGCGTGGCGCTGCGCCCATGATGCTCACCAGCATGTTGAGCAGGGCCGGGTTGGACTGCAATAGCGAGAAGAGCTGAATGCCGGCCGGCAGTCCTGCCAGAAATGCATCGAAGCGCAACAGCGCCTCATCGGCGCGCCGCGTGCTTCCAAAAGCCTCGAGAAGGGCCGGTGTGAGCTCGGTCAAACGCTCGCGCGCTTCTGCCGACTGCGTCGCGCGGTAGCGGCCATAATGCCAGCCGCGGATCACGCGGCACATGTCGCTTGGCCGCTCGAAGCCGAGTTCGCTCAGGGTTTCCAGCGTGCCCGGATCGTCCACATCGCCGGTAAAGACCAGATTGCCGACACCGCGCGAAAGCTGCGGTGCGGTCTCGAAGAGATCAGCATAGTGCTGTTCGACCAGGCGCAGGCTTTCACGGAAGGCTTCTGAAAACGCTTCTGCATCGTCGAAGGCGAGCAGATGCGCGATGCGCTCCAGTTCATCGTCCTCTTCGGGAAGCGTGTGGGTCTGCTCGTCAGCCACCATCTGCAGGGCGTGCTCGACATCCCGCAGGAACCAGTACTGACGCGTCAGCGCCTCCTGCGCCTCCTCGTCAATCCAGCCGCAACGGGCGAGTTCCTTGAGCATGGTGACGGTGCGCCGACCGCGCAGTTCCGGGAAACGGCCGCCGGCGATCAGTTGCTGGGTCTGGACGAAAAACTCGATCTCGCGGATGCCGCCGCGCCCCAGCTTGACGTTGTGGCCGCGCACCGCCACAGCCCCATGTCCCTTGTGCGCATGGATCTGGCGCTTGATGGAATGGACATCGGCGATGGCCGCATAATCCAGGTATTTGCGCCACACATAGGGCTGCAGTTCTTTCAGGAAGCTTTCGCCGGCCACAAGGTCGCCGGCAATAGGGCGCGCCTTGATCATCGCCGCCCGTTCCCAGTTCTGGCCGCGGCTTTCGTAATAGTGAAGCGCCGCCTCGACAGGTATCGCCAGCGGGGTGGAGCCCGGATCGGGACGCAGCCGCAGATCCGTGCGGAAGACATAGCCATGCTCTGTCCGGTCCTGAAGGATTCGGACGAGCCTGCGTGTGAGGCGGACAAAGAGATCGATGGCCTCATAGGCCTCGATGATGGCCGGCGCGTGCGGATCGACCAGCACGATCAGGTCGATATCGGAAGAGAAGTTCAGCTCATTGGCACCGAGCTTGCCCATGCCAAGCAGGATCCAGCCGCTGCCTTCTGCCGGTCTCGCTCGATCGGGGAGCTTCAGTTTGCCCGCGCGGTCGGCATCGAGAAGCAAAAAATTGACGGCGGCGCGAATGCATTTGTCTGCAAGAAGGCTCAGCCGCTCGGTGGTTGTGGCCGTGTCCGCAACATCGGCAAGCCGGCAGAGCGCAATCAGGAAATGCGCCTCCGCCTTCAGATCGCGCAGCGCCTTCATCTGACCGCTTTCGGTCTGTTCCTGCGCAAAGGCACTCGCATCGATGCGCTCGAACAGCATTTTGAGCCGTTCGTCGGCCGGCGCGTCGAACAGGGCTTCGAGAGCGTGCGGGTTGCGGCGCGCACAATCGCGCAGGAATGGCGAAAGCTCGAACACCGCCGAGAGGAAACCCGTTAAACCGGTATTGCTCCCGAGGAGGTCGCACAGGCGCGCGCATTGAGCATGCTCGGCTGCTTCACGGACCATCTCAAGCGCTTCCGCGGCCTCGTCGTCATCGACCGGCTTCAGGACAAGAACCGGCGCCCCAAACCAGAGGCTTCCATCAGCAACCGCATCACGCCCCATCAAGGCCCCCTCTCCGGTCAAGCATTATCGCTCGCCTAGCCCCTCTCAGTCGGAGGCTTCACGCTTCCTGAAAACCGTTTCGACTTTCCGTTTCGGCGCTTCAGCGGGAAACACCATTGTCACGGCGAGACCGGGCTCGTTGTCGGCGAATTCGAGACGTCCACCATGGAATGTCATGACAGCCTTGGCAAGGCTGAGCCCCAGACCGGAACCCGGCTGGGTACGGCTTTCCTCAAGGCGCACGAAGCGTTCCGTCACGCGGCGACGGTCCGCGTCGGGAACACCGGGACCATTGTCGCGCACCGTCAGCCGAATTTCAGAGGCTGCGGTTTCCAGGGAGACCTGCACCGCCGGTGTCTCGCCAGAACCCGCCGAATACTTGATCGCATTGTCAACGATGTTCGATAGCGCCTGTCCGATCAGTTCACGGTTGCCCTGCAGCGTGACGGCACCGTCAATCTCGGCCTCAAGCGCCACGCCCTGCTCCTCGGCGAGCGGCTCGTAGAGTTCCACCACATCGGCCAGAATGGCGCGCAGGTCTATTGTCGACGTGGCTTCCGCGGAGTACCCCGCCTCGAGCCGCGAAATCATCAAAATGGCGTTGAACGTGCGTATGAGCTGGTCGGATTCGGCGATGGTGCGTTCCAGAGCAGCGCGGTAGTCCGCCGTTTTCTGGTTTCCGGCCAGCGCGGCTTCCGCCCTGTTGCGCAGGCGCGTCAACGGCGTCTTGAGATCATGGGCGATGTTGTCCGAGACCTCCCGCAACCCCTCATTCAGGGCCGCGATACGATCCAGCATCTTGTTCAGATTGTCGGAAAGCCGGTCGAACTCGTCACCCGCTCCCGAAATGGGCAGCCGGTGGCTGAGATCGCCACCCATGATGCTACGGCTTGCCTCGGAGACGCGGTCGATGCGCTTCAGCGCGCGGCGGCCGACAAAGTACCAGATCAGCAGGGCGCCCGCGCACATGATGGCGAGCGTGACCACAAGGGCGCGCTGCATCACACTGCGGAATTTTTCCGGTTCGCCGAGATCGCGCCCGACCATGACGATGATCTGGTTGGGCAGTCGGAACACGACTGCCATCGCCTTGTGCTCCGCCTCGCGTGCACGGGGCTCAATGCGCGCCTCACCCTCGCCAAAACGGCTATAGGTGAAAGGCCGTTCCGTCCAGCCCATCACGTCGAGCACACCTGGCTGCAGGCTTTCCACATTGCCGGAAAGAATGCGGCCGTTGGCATCGGCCAGAAGATAGAGATTGGCGCCCGGCTGGCGCGCGCGCGATTCGATCACCCGCACGAGAAACGGCAGGCCGCCTCGGCGATAGGCACGATCGAGGCCGCGCACCTCCTCATTGATGGCTTCGCGTGTCTGCCCGACCAGCATGCGGGCCGAGAGCGAGGTCATGTAAATAACGAGAAATGTGGCGCAGACGGCAAAAAGGATGAGATAGAGCGCTGAAAGACGCGCCGCCGTCGTGTTGAGGATCGAAAGAAGCCGCGCCATCAGTCCTTCAGCATATAGCCGGCGCCACGCACCGTATGAAGCAGCGGCTTCTCAAAGCCCTTTTCGATCTTGCCGCGCAGGCGCGAGATGTGCACGTCGATGACATTGGTCTGTGGGTCGAAATGATAGTCCCAGACATTTTCCAGAAGCATGGTCCGGGTCACCACCTGTCCGGCATGGCGCATCATGTATTCGAGCAACCGGAACTCGCGCGGCTGGAGAACGATTTCCTGCCCCGCGCGTCGCACCGTGTGCGACAGGCGGTCCAGCTCCAGATCGCCGACATTGTAGACGGTTTCGACATCCTTGGCGCCGGCCCGCCGGCGCAGGACCTCGATGCGGGCGAGCAGTTCGGAGAAGGCGTATGGCTTGGTCAGATAGTCGTCGCCACCGGCGCGCAGGCCGGTCACCCGGTCATCCACCTCTCCCAGTGCCGAGAGGATGAGCGCAGGTGTATCGTTGCCGCCAGCGCGCAATTCGGCGATGATCGACAGACCGTCCCGACGCGGCAGCATGCGATCGACAACAAAGACGTCGTAGCTGCTGGTTTCGGCCATGGAAAAGCCGCTGTCGCCGTCGCGTGCGATGTCGGCCGTGTGGCCTGCCTCGGCAAAGGCGTTCCTGAGATAGTCAGCCGCTTCCCGATCGTCCTCGATGACAAGAATCTTCATGCGGTTGTTATAACCTCTTCCCAGATGAAACGTCTTCCTGAAAGGTCTGGATGACAACAGAACTCCCCCGCAGCGACCGCGAGGGAGTTCAGGATTTGCCTCAGAGATCAGCCCTCCCTGGTCGGCAGGGCGACAAAGCGGCTGGCATCGTTGCGTTCGATCTGCACCAGCACGGCCTTGCGACCGGCTTTCACGGCAGCCGAGACGGCCTCCTCGACATCCTTGCCCGATTTCACCGACTGCGAGTTGACGGTGCGGATGATGTCGCCAGGGCGGATTCCGCGGTCATCTGCCGGGCTCCCGGGTTCCACGTCCGTCACCACCAGGCCAGCGTCATCTTCTGCGGGCGTCACCTTCAGGCCGAACTGGGCGTCCATCGTGCTCGACTGCGAACCGCCTCGTGCCGACGCCATCGTCTCCATACCCGGCATCTCGGAGAGCATCACCTTGACGCTCTCTGTCTCGCCGCTGCGCCAGAGCGTCACGTCGACCTCATTGCCCGGCGCGAAGCCGGCGATCAGGCGGGCCAGCTCCTTCGGCGAAGCGACCGGCTTGTTGTCCACTGCGATGATGATATCGCCGGAGCGGATACCTGCCTTGGCTGCCGGCTCGCCTTCCTGCGCATCGGCAACCAGCGCGCCTTTCTCCTCATCGAGGCCAACGGATTCGGCGATGTCTTTGGACACCGGCTGGATCTGAACACCAAGCCAGCCGCGTTCAACCGTACCGTCCTTGATCAGATCTCCGACAACCTCTTTGGCCACCGAGGCTGGAATCGCGAAGGCGATGCCGACATTGCCGCCGGAGGGCGAGAAGATCGCCGTATTGATGCCAACGACCTCACCGGTAAGATTGAAGGCCGGGCCACCGGAATTTCCGCGGTTCACGGCCGCATCGATCTGGATGAAATCGTCATACGGTCCGGCACCGATATCGCGGCCACGGGCGGAGACGATGCCTGCCGTCACCGTACCGCCGAGACCGAACGGATTGCCGACGGCAACCACCCAGTCACCGACGCGCACCTTCTCGTCATCGGCGAAATCGACATAGGTGAACTTGCGTTCCTCATCGACCTTCAGCACGGCGAGATCGGTACGCGGGTCGGTGCCGACCAGCTTTGCGTCGATCTCCGTACCGTCATCCATGACGACGGTGAAGTTGCTGCCGCCATCGACCACATGGTTGTTGGTGACGAGATAACCGTCTTCGGAAATGAAGAAGCCGGACCCCTGAGAAACCGGGCGCGGACGACGACGCTCGGACCGGCGATCCTGCTCAAATCCGCGATCGCCGCGGAACTCGCGGAAGAAGCGCTTCAGGGGGTGCCCGTCCGGCAGTTCTTCAAAGCCCGGCATGTCGAAGAAACCCGAGCCACCGGGATTCGATGTCATCTTGACATCGGCTTTCACGCGCACACTGACGACCGCGGGAGAAACCTTCTCGACGATATCGGCGAAGCTCGGAGCCTGAACCGGCTGGTCCAGCCGGACAGCTTCAGCCATGACTGGCACCGTTCCGCTGGTGACAGCGCCCAGACCGATCGCTCCGGCAATGGCGACAGAAGCGATTGTCGCCATCAGGCGCCCGCGCTTCTTTCCGATAATACCCTTCTCCAGTGCCTTGTTGTCCGCGTCCTGATGCATAGCAACCCATCCTCTTGGAAAATCTCATTTCGGCGCGCAAAAGCGTCTTGGAGTGATGAAATAGCGATCTGCACATTACAACGCCATTTCCAGCCGATGAAATTTTCGTAATGTTCGCATCAAATTGGGCTCATTCCCCTCCGCGAACAGCGGTGTGGACATGCGCGACACTCACAAGCGTTCTGTGAACCGGACACTTGCCGGCGATTTCGACCAGTTTGTCCAGCAGCTCGGATGATATGGTATTCTCCACATCGATCACGCGTTCAAATCGGTCGATACGTCCCTGAGCATTCGCCGCCTCGGAGCAATCCGCACAATCCCTGGCATGGACCTTGTTGTGCGAGACGTCGACGCTGATGCGACCCAGATCCAGCTTCTTGCGATCGGCATAAAGACGCAGTGTCATCGTGGTGCAGGCGCCAAGGGCTATAGACAGAAAGTCATAGGGTGACGGTCCCGTGTCGAGCCCGCCGAAACTCTCCGGCTCATCCGCGAACAGGCGATGCCGGCCGGCCTGCACCGCATTCTGGAACTTGCCCTGCCCCGTCTCCATCACGCGCACACGTTCCACTGGCACCGTGCCCTGGGGTTCGTCGCCGGGGAGATAGCGCGAGAGCCAGCCACACATCGCACTTGCGGCAAAGGAGGCGTCCTCGGGGTCTGTCAATAGATGATCGCCCTGGTCCAGCGATATGAAGCTCTTGGGGTGTTTTGCCGCCAGAAATATCTGCGTGGCGTTGTCGATGCCGACAATCTCGTCGAGCGGCGCATGCAAAACGAGCAGCGGCTTGCGCATGCCGGCGACGGCATCCAGAAGACTGTGCGACCGGACATCCTCGACAAACTGTCTCTGCACGCGAAACTGCCGACCGCCGAGCGAAACATCCGCTTCGCCTTCCTTCTGGATGCTCTCAAGCGAAGCACCCAGATTCTTCAGCACATGCGCCGTATCGGCAGGCGCTCCAATGGTTGCGACCGCCTTTACGGAGGGCAAGCGCCCGGCAATGGCAAGAACCGCCGCACCGCCCAGAGAATGCCCGACCAGAACGGAGGGCGCCTCGTAATGCTTTTCAAGAAAGGTCGCCGCACTGAGCAGATCTTCGAGATTGGTGGAGAAATTGGTCGATGCGAATTCGCCCTCGCTGGACCCGAGGCCGGTAAAGTCGAAGCGCAACACGGCGATGCCGGCCCGCGCCAGTTCGGCAGCGATACGCCGCGCAGCGAGCAAATCCTTCGAGCACGTAAAGCAGTGAGCAAACAGTGCGTAGGCCCTGATCGGCCCGTTCGGCAGGTCGAGCCGCGCAGCGAGATCGGCGCCGGAATGGCCTTTGAACGCAAGCTTCTGTGTTTTCGCCGTCATGGGGTCCCCTTTCGCACGTGCCCGGGCCTGCCAACAGGCAGGCTGGTTTCAGGCTAAGTGGGTGCGGACCCTTCGTACAGGTTTGCGAGGCGCAATTTCAGTCACGGTCGTTCAAAATCTGGTCAAGGCGCTCTTGCTCGTCTGCGCTCAGGCCAGAGACAGCCTCTCCTGTCTTCCTGCGCCGTGCGTTTGCGACAATCAATGCTCCCCCGAACAACAGAAGCATAACAGGAGCCCCCCAGAGAAGGGCGTTGCGATAGCTGAAGCGCGGTTTCAGGAGAACGAATTCTCCATAGCGATCGACCACATAGGCGATGACCTCTTCGTCGCTGTCGCCTGCCTCCAGGCGGTCGCGCACCAGAACCCGGAGATCACGAGCCAGTTCCGCATCGGAATCGTCGATCGACTGGTTCTGGCAGACCATACACCGCAACTCGGCAGAAAGGTCGCGCGCGCGCGCCTCCAGCGCCGGATCATCCAGCACTTCGTCGGGTTGTACGGCAAACGCGGGCTGAAGCGCCAGAAACACAAGCCCGCAGACTGCGAAGAACGCGCCGGAAATCAACCGCCTCATGCCGCCCTGCCCTCTGTAGCCGGTTTTCTGCCCGGTATTCTGCGTGGCATCGGCGCTCCAATCCGCAGCCGGCGGTCAAGCAGCGACACCGTCCCACCAATCATCATGACCAGCGCACCCAGCCAGATCAGCGTGACCATCGGCTTCCACCAGATTCGCACGACGATCTTGCCGTTCGGGGTCTGGTCGCCGAGGGAAACGTAGAGCTGGCTCAGGCCAAGCGTGCGGATGCCAGCTTCGGTGGTGGGCATCTGACGCGCGGTGTAAAGACGCTTGGAAGACACCACCTCGCCGAGCGGCTTCCCGGTCACACGGGTCAGAATGAACGTTGCCTGATCCTCCGTGTAATTCGGTCCGGTGAATGGGCGCAGGCTGCCGAACCGTAGATTGTATCCCTGTATCTCCACCGTTTCGCCCGGCTGCATCGCCGCGATCTGCTCGGTTTCCAGCGTGGTTACGGAGATGATCCCGATTGTCGTGAGCCCGATGCCGGCATGGGCAAGCGCTGTCCCGAACACCGAGCGCGGCAAACCCCTGAAACGACTGAACGCCACGGACGGTGTTGCCTTGCCGAGCCCGGATTTGATCACGAGGTCGGTCAGCGCGCCGAGCACCAGCCAGACGCCCAGTCCGATGCCGAGTGCCGCCAGAACGGAGGCGCGGTCGACCAGAAGGACGACGAGAAGCGCTGCAGCCAGGGCGCTGCCGAAAGCCCAGAAGAGGCGTTGCGAAACAGCCCATAAATCACCGCGTTTCCAGGCAAGGAGGGGCCCGAAAGGCACAATCACCAGCAAGGGAAGAATGAGCGGGCCAAAGGTGAGATTGAAGAAGGGCGGGCCGACCGAAATCTTGTCGCCCGTCACGGCTTCAACCAGAAGCGGATAAAGCGTGCCGATCAGCACGGTGGCGGTCGCCGTCGTCAGGATGAGGTTGTTGAGGACAAGCGCGCCCTCGCGCGAAACCGGCTGGAAAAGGCCGCCCGGCGTCAGGGTTGCCGCCCTCCAGGCAAAGAGCGCCAGCGACCCGCCGATGAACAGGATGAGAATGCACAGAATAAAGACACCGCGTGCCGGATCGGTAGCGAAAGCATGGACGGACGTCAGGACACCTGAGCGAACCAGGAACGTTCCGAGCAGCGACAGAGAAAATGTCAGGATTGCGAGCAGGACGGTCCAGATTTTCAGCGCCGAGCGCTTTTCCATCACCAGCGCCGAGTGCAGCAGCGCCGTTCCCCCCAGCCACGGCAGCAGGGAAGCATTCTCGACCGGGTCCCAGAACCAGAACCCGCCCCAGCCAAGCTCGTAATAGGCCCAGTAAGAGCCCATTGCGATGCCTCCTGTCAGAAACATCCAGGCTGCCAGCGTCCAGGGCCGCACCCAGCGCGCCCAGGCCGCATCCAGCCGGCCCTCGATCAGGGCCGCAATGGCAAAGGAAAAGGCAACGGAGAACCCGACATAGCCAAGATAAAGAAGGGGCGGATGAACGGCGAGCCCGATGTCCTGGAGAATGGGGTTCAGATCACGCCCCTCCATCGGCGCCGGGTCGAGGCGCGCAAACGGATTGGAGGTCGCCAGAATGAATATGATGAACGCGCAGCTGATCGCCCCCTGCACCCCCAGCACATTGGCACGCAGCGACAGGGGCAGGTTGCGCCCGAAAACCGCCACCAGTGCACCGAAGAAGACAAGGATCAGCACCCACAGGAGCATTGAGCCCTCGTGGTTCCCCCATGTGCCGGTGATCTTGTAGAGAAGCGGCTTGGCCGAATGCGAATTCTCCCAGACGTTCAAGACGGAGAAATCCGACTGGATATAGGCCGAGGTCAACGCCATGAAGGACAGCGCAACCAGCATGAAGTTGGTCAGAGCGGCCGGTTCGCCCACGCGCATCAGCGTGTCGTTTTTGAGTTGCGCTCCAACGATCGGCACTGTCATCTGAACCAGCGCCAGCGCAAAAGCCAGGACAAGGGCGAAGTGACCGAGTTCGATGCTCATTCTCTCATGCGCTCCAATCAAGCCGTTTCTGGCCGCGTCCCGACGGGTTTTCCACCAGCGTCAGTTTTCCTGCCAGATACCCTTTTCCTTGAGACTGTCGGCCACTTCGCGTGGCATGTAGTTTTCGTCATGCTTGGCGAGCACCGTATCGGCGACAAAGGTCTGGCTCTCGTCGAACACACCCTCGGTGACCACCCCCTGCTCCTCCCGGAAGAGATCGGGAAGGATGCCGTTGTAGCGCACCGTCACCGTTTCGCTTCCATCGGTCACCGCAAAGCGGACATGGGTATCGTCGGAGCGTTCGATGGACCCCTTTTCCACGAGACCGCCAAGGCGGATGCGCTGGCCCGCAGCAACCGGCTTTTCCGCCAGATCACCGGGCATGTAGAAATAAGAGGTCTGTTCCCCCAGAGCATAGAGGGTCAGCCCGGTGGCGGCACCGAGAAAGCCGATCGCGCCTGCGATGATCGCCAGTCTTTTCTGTTTCCGTGTCACATCAAACCTATTCGATAACGACGCCGAGATCGGCCGCGAATCCCTTGAGGTCGTCGCTTTCAGGAGCCTCCGGGCCGAATGCCGCCACGGCCCGCTCCAAGGCTTCTCTCGCGGCTTCCGGACGCTGCAGCACCATGTATGAACGAATGAGACGCCGCCAGCCATCCAGATCGGCCGGATTTTCACGCAGCTTCTCGTCCAGTCCTGCGACCATGCCTTCGATCATCTGCTGCCGGTCAGCCCCGGAGAGGTCCGACGCGGCCGCGACCTCGTCTTCACTGGGCCCCGCGCCGGATTCGGCGGCACCACCCGAACGCGCCATAGCCTGCTCAACCGCCGAGCGCCACGGCGAAGCCTCCGGCAGGTCGTCGAGCATTTCACGCCAGAGCGACCGGGCTTCGTCAATCGCGCCGTCCTGTGCGCGCGCCAGCCCCAGGAAGAAGCGTGCCTTCGGCTCCCTGGGATCAAGAACAAGCGCTTCCTGAAAGACTGCCTCGGCCTCAGCCGTGACCATGCCCTGCGCACTACCGACGATCGCCTCGCCCAATGCCGCTTTCATATCCGCCGTATCTCCCGACAGGCGCATGATGTTGCGCAATGCTGTCTGTGCATCGCCAAAACGCCCCAGACGCATGTAAACCGGCGCCAGCACCTGCCAGCCGCGCGCATCGTCGGGATTGTCTGCCAGATGTGTCTCGGCCCGTGCAACCAGCTCATCAATCGGCGCTTCGGCGGGCTCCTCGGTCATCCGCGCATGCAGGGGCTGCGCGGGCATGCCCGGCGACCCGGTGAACACATAGAGCCCCCAGCTCACCAGTGGCACGGCGAGCACGGCGATCGCTGCCGTCAGGCGTGTCACGCGCTGGCTTGCCAGATGTGCCTTCTGCCCGCCTGCCGCTTCTGAAGCCCTCAGAATCCGGCGTCCGATCTCGGCGCGCGCCTGCTCGGATTCCTGATGCCCGATGAGCCCGCGTTCGGCATCCCGTTCAACTTCCTCGAGTTGGTCACGATAGACCTCGATATCGTGCGCGCGTGCGTCCTCGGACATCGTGCTGCGCACGGCAAAAGGCCGCAGCACTGCAAAGGCTGCGACGAAGGTCAGAAAAGCTGCGAGGATCCAGAACAACATGGGTCCTAAATAGCTGTCAGGAAAGACGCTGCCAACTCGGCGCACCTGCGGCCATTTGGCAAACCTGTCCTGCTGCGGGGATTGCGACCATGGCGGCAGGGCCTGCTCCTGAAGCGCCTCCAAGTTTCATTGAAACGCAGAAGCGCTCAATCCTATTATATTTAGGCAGTTCCGGATGGAGAACCGGTGCCCGCTTTTCGTGGAATTGCTCTAGCCGAGCAGCATCCAGCTTCCATCCTCATTGCGGCACGCGGTCCCGCGCGCTTCGCGCGGTGCGCCGTTGATCTGGATGGTATGGGTGTATTGCCGGCAATCCTGGGAACCAACGCGGTAAGGCTGTGCCGCGCGCACCGTCCCGGCGCGGCCTGAGCCTGTGTCCTGCCACGAGACATCCTGTCCGGCCGGTGTGTTCTCCAGCGCCTTGTATTCAGCCTCTATCGCAAGGCGCTTTTGCCGGCGCGACAGTGCCTCACCAAATTCGCCGCCAATCAGGCCACCACCCTCCATGCCCAGTATGGCGGAGCTGTCTGCCGCCGCCTGGGATGCCGCGAACTGATTTGGCTCAAGCTGCGAACCCGACATGTCGCTGCTCAGGCAGCCCGACAAAACCGCGGAGAACGCTATTGCAAAAACTGCTGCGACTTTCATTGATCCCGATGGTCCCCTGAGACACACTTATCGTTTGCGAGGCATTTAAGGCGTCGATTTGGCCCAATTTAGGCAGTTCTCGTCAGCTGGCACCCTGGGTTTCTGCGCGCGGCAAGGAAACAACAGCCTTTAGCCCGCCAAGCGAGGATCGTTCCAAAGCGAGAGAACCACCATACTCTTCCACCAGGTCTGCGACAATCGCAAGCCCAAGCCCCGTTCCCGGCTTTGTTTCATCGAGCCGCCGGCCACGCTTCAGCGCATCACGCGCCTTTTCCTCCGGAATGCCCGGACCGTCATCTTCGATGAGAATCAGAACGCCATGCCCATCGCCCTGCGTTTCTCCTTCCTCCACGGAAAGAGAAACCCGGCTTCGGGCCCATTTCATGGCATTTTCCATGAGATTGCCACTTATTTCCTCCAGGTCTTCCCGCTCTCCCGCAAAGATCAGCGGTTCATCCGGGAATTGCACCTGAAGGTCGATGGAAGGATTGAGTTTGCCCATCACGCGCGCCATTCGCTCCAGCGACGCCTTGACCGGCGTGCGAAAAACGAGACTGTCGCGCTGTGCGGCGGCCCGCGCCCGCTGCAGATAATGATCAAGCTGCTGTTGCAGCGCGGTCGCCTGTGCGGTGATCAGCTTCCCGCGTTCGCCGCCAACGGCATGCCCTTCGTTCATGAGCACCGCCAGGGGCGTCTTGAGGGAGTGCGCCAGATTGCCCACCTGCTTGCGTGAGCGTTCAACGATGCGGCGGTTGTTGTCGATCAGCGCATTTGTTTCATCAGCGAGCGATTCGATCTCCGTCGGAAACGGCCCCTCCAGACGCTGCGCAGAACCCGCCCGAATATCCGAGAGGGCCTGTTGCACGCGATTGAGCGGGCGCAGACCGTAAAGGATGGCGAAGACGTTGATCGCAATCATGCCGAGACCGAATATGGCAAGGTAGCCATAGAGCTTGCGGACAAACTGGCTGACCTCCTCCTCCAGCTCGCTCCGATTGCCCATGACGCGAAAGCGGGCCACCTGCCCCTGATCTCCCACCACGAGTTCTGCCTCGACCACCTCGATCGTATCGCCGCCGGGTCCCACCGTCATATAGCTGCGCTGGAACCCCGTGTTAAACGGCACATCACTGCTATCCGGCGAAGGGATCGGCGTCGCCATTGACGGCGAGCGCAGTGCCCCGCCCAGATCGCTGGTCACCGGTTCCACCGCCCAGTACCAGCCGGATTGGGGCTGCAGAAAGCGCAGATCGTCGAGATTGGGACTGCCCTGCAGGTCACCGTCTTCAGCGATGCCCACCGAGCCGATTACATTGTTGAGATAGGCGGAGAGAACACTATCAAAACCACGTTCCGACACCTGTCGAAACAAGGCCGAGATGATCGTTGCGATGACAACCAGCGCGATGACCGCCCAAAAAGATGAAAACGCGATGACGCGCACCGCAAGCGAGCGGGATACGATCCGCCTGAGCCAGGACTGCGTCTTCGGATCAGTCATCACCGGGGCCTAACCGGCCTCCGGTTCGCGCAGGCGATACCCCATGCCGCGCACGGTTTCGATCAGGTCCACATCTCCGAGTTTCTTGCGCAGACGACCGACAAAAACCTCGATTGTATTGGAATCCCTGTCGAAATCCTGATCGTAAAGATGCTCGACCAGTTCCGTCCTCGAGACAACCGTGTCCCGATGATGCATCAGGTAGGCAAGCAGCCGATATTCGTGGGAAGTGAGTTTCAGCGGGATTCCGTCGACATCGGCCTTGGAGGCCTTGGTGTCGAGGCGCACCGGCCCACAGCGCAGTTCCGTCGAGGCGTGGCCTGCTGCGCGTCGGATGAGCGCGCGCAGCCGTGCGAGCACTTCCTCGATGTGAAACGGCTTGGTCACGTAATCGTCGGCTCCCGCATCGATGCCAGCCACCTTGTCGCTCCAGCGATCGCGTGCGGTGAGGATCAGAACGGGCATTTTACGGTCATCCTGGCGCCAGCGTTCCAGCACGCTGATGCCGTCCATCTGCGGGAGGCCGATATCGAGGACCACCGCGTCATATGGCTCGGTGTCGCCGAGAAAGTGCCCTTCCTCACCGTCAAATGCCCTGTCCACAACGTAACCGGCGTCGGTCAGCGCCTCGCATATCTGCCGGTTCAGATCCTTGTCGTCTTCGACAACGAGAATGCGCATTAACCCCTCGACCTGGTTCGTTTCACAAATTGGCTTTGTCGCCGCCGCTGCGCGACACTAGAGCAATTCCAGGAAAAGTGGAAACCGGTTTTCCGTCCGGAATTGCGCAAAATCAATAGGATAGAGCGTTTCTGCGTTTCAACAAAAAGCGAAAGCGCTCTAGTTTGCGGGTACTACGAATTCGGCCCGCTTAGGGCGTTCCCCGTTGCCCCCCGGAATGACCACCACCACCCTGCAGACGGTCTGTCCTCCCTGTGTCTCCGCAGTTGCCTGAACCAGCGTACCACCGTTTTGGGAAGCGACCCGTGAACCGACAGAGTAGCAATCGACGCCCGCCTGGGCTGGCGATGCCGTGGGCCAGAGCAGCACCGGCAGAAGAGCCAGAGCCGCGAGGAAGCCGGGTTTATGTGCGCGATGCCAGAACATGCATCCGATGTACCCCATCGAGGCTGAATAGGAAATGAACAGCATGTCATTTTACCCGTTCCTGCCCTTTCGAAGCAGGGGCGCAGCCGCCCGGTTGCGCCCCTGCTTCGTTGTGTCACCGTATACGGCTACGGGCCTGGATCCTGCCGAAGATGGCGATCAGGCCGGAAATTGCGGTAACCGCCTGCAGAAGCCCCTCGGATACGGCGGAACTATCGATATCGCCCAGCGGGTAGCCCAGCATGGTTGCCGCCGTCGCTGCAATTGTCACCATCGACGCCCAGATCGTGCGGGACAGGTACCAGGGTTTGCTGTCATTCATCCTTTTTCCTTTCGCTTGTTTGGTGCTCAGCCGGCGACGGAAACTGTCGCCGGTATGCCCGGACCGACCTGCGCGCTTACCTGACGCACGGTGAACCGGATCTCTGACGGCGCCGCCGGAAAATCAGCAGCCCTCATTTCCGGCGTGTAGGTCCATTCCGTAGTCTCGGAAGTCACGCTGCGGAGCGGAGCGCCATCGTCACCGGCTATGTCGATCCGATAACGCTCGCTCGCTTCACCAAGCGGAACATCGTCGCCAAGCCAGCTTTCGGCATCCATGCGTCCACGTCGTATCCAGGAAAGAACGACCGCACCCGACGAGGCCTTACGGGCCCTGAGATGCACCGGTGACAGGGGCATCAGCGCTCTCAGACCACCCACCGCCTGCATCTGAAAGAAGCGGGCGCTGCCAAACGCCTCGCCGGCGGGGCCTATGCGCCAATGGCGTTCAAGCCCGGCCTCCGTGGCACGCAGTCCCACCGCCTGTACGGCCTGATCGAGCAGGATGAATCCAGCCCCCTCCGGGGCACCGGCCTGCATTGCGTCGTCGGTGCCAAGCTGCCCGCGCAGAAGCCCGTCAAGCCGCCACACCGATGGCTCGATCTCTTCTGCGGTCGTAAACTGCAGCACTTCCCAGGCTCCGGCCCCGCTGAACACCGCGGCCGCATTGGCGCCATTGACGAGCTGCGCCGGCGAAACGCTCTCCAATGCACCGGAAAGGAGCTCCACGATGATTGTCCGGCTCCGATCCAGCCGACCTGATACGCCGGCGCCCAGTTCCTCTCTCAGGAACCCGATGGTGGCACGCCGGGCAATCCGGCTCCGCATTTCGAAGCCGCTCTCCTCGGGTGAGGCGAACGCCACGTGGCTGCTCCATGGGGTTGCGTGGACAGCGACACGAAACTGCTCTTCCGCTTCCCTTGTGCCCGGTTGCCAGGGCAGGTCCAGCAACAGCGCAAAGGCAGCGCTTTCGCCCTGCTCGCCATCGTCTGACGGTGGCGTTGAAGCTGATCGTGCCGCAGGCGCGGGATTGGCGTGCACACGCCGCGCCTTCACGCTGCTGAACAGGCCGTCTTCGACCTCGGTGACCAGATATCGGGTCGAACCCGAAATCTCCGGAAGACGCAGGATCGAACCCGGCTGCACCCGATCTGCGGAAAACGGCAACGCAAAGCGGGCTTCTTCCCGCGCCGCCCAGTGGCGCAGCAGCCAGTCCTTTGCCTGTCTTTCAGCCTCCGGCGCTGCCAATACGCCCGGGAAACTCAGAAAATGCTTTCGTCGCCCTTTCGCACCGATATGAACCGCGCGCGTCGTCGCGGCCTGGTGGTCGCGCATCTCATCGCGGAAATCCACATGCAGTTCAGCAGGCAACGCGTGGTCGGGTTCGCGTATCCGCTCGAAAACGGCGCCATCGGCTTCCGTTGCCAGTTCCGCAACCTCCCGTGCATCCTTCAGGGCCGCTCCCGGCGAGCGGAAAACGAGTTCCCCGTCCCGCTCATGGGCGCCGATCCCGAAGAGATCGACAATCGGCTCGATGGCGGCCCTTGCTGTGGCCGGGTTGGCGACCACATAGCCCGCGATCGCGCCATCGGCATGCATCGTTTCCGCTGGCGCCAGACCATGGTCTTTCAGAATGGCGTTGATCAGATCGCCGACCGTCATGCTGCTTGCGCGGCCATTGAGCCAATGTCCGCATGCCCAGTTTCCGCCATCTCCCCAGATGTCGCCGCGATTGGGAAATGCCGGGAAGGGCCGTGCATCCCATGCCCAGAGGCTGAACATCTTCGGATCGACCATCGGCCCTTGATAGACGGGCGAAACAGGGTTGTGAGATCCCGTGTGTGCCCAATAGGCATAATGCGCCTCGAGCAGACGATGCTGCGCCAGGTCCGAACGTCCGCCGTTCGAATAGTATGGCAAGGCGTTCTCGGACGACTTGGCATCCGGGAACACGTTCGGCTGGTTCGGCCCCTTGTCGACCGCCGGGCAGCCAAGCTCGGTGAAAATAATCGGTTTTGACGCCGGCACCCATCCGGTAGGCGCGGATTGCTCCACGCCGCCAGGACGGTCGAAATGCTGGTTCGACCACCACGAAACCAGATCCTTGTAGCGGAAAACCCAGGGTTTCCCGTGCGCCCCGTCGGTGATGGGCGTGCGAAGCCGCGCGTGCCGGTCCGCCTCGCTCGCATAGTACCAGTCGTAACCTTCGCCTGCGGCGATATTTGCTTTCAGTCCGGTCGGGTCGTAGGGCCCGGAAAACCCGTCCGGGCTGTCACCGGTATAGTCCTCGTCGCGCCAGTCGGCGAGCGGCATGTAGTTGTCGATGCCCACCGCGTCGATGGCATCGTCCGCCCAGAGCCTGTCCAGGTGAAACAGCACATCACCGCTGCCATCGGCAGGCTGATGCCCAAAATACTCGGTCCAGTCCGCGCCATAGGTGATTGTGGTCTGCGTCCCCAGAAGTCCGCGCACTTCGTTGGCCATCACCCTTAGGCCTTCGACAAAGGGGAATTGACCGTTCTGATCCCGTAGCCCTGTCAGCCCGCGCAGTTCCGAACCGATCAGGAAACCATCCACACCACCGGCCACCGCCGCCAGATGGGCATAATGCAGGAGAAAACGCCGGTACCCCCAGTCCTCCGGTTCACCGGTGAAATCGACCGTATCACCTGCCTGCGCAAATTCTGCGGTGCCGGCATTGCCGAGCAAAGCGGATACCTGCGCGGCAGCCTCTGCCGTCTTGTCGGCGCTTCCCGGGCGCCCCGGCCCCGGGTAGCACGTGATCCGCCCCCGCCAGGGATAGACCGGCTGATGCGCCTCCCCGTCGGGGCTCGGAAGACTGTTGCCGGCAGGCACATCCATCATGATGAACGGATAGAGCCAGACTTTTAGCCCCCGCGCCCTGATTGCCCGGATTGCAGCCACCACCGTATGGTCTGACGGCGTCCCCCCATAAGCGGCACCGTTTTCGGTGAATGAGACGATCGGTGCGTTCCCCCGTAGCAGACCGGAAACCCGCCACCTCTCATTTTCACCGCCGCCAAACAGGTGACTGGAGAACGACGAAGGAACGCCCATAAGCGACCAGATGTTTCCCCAGTGAATCGGGAAAGCGCTCCCGCCATGCGTGGTCACCATGGGTTTGATCTGGCAGTTGCCCGCCCGCAGGTCCGTGCCAAACCAGGAGACCACAAGCGATATGCTTTTCAGGTTGGGCAGCAGCGCCTGCAACTCGTCGAGCGAGGCCTCAAAATCGCTCTCCGCAACCAGCGTATTGCGATTGAGAACTTTATGATGCCCAGGTTTCTCGTGGATTCTTACCGCTTCAGGTGAAAGGCCGAACTCGGTGGAACCGGGGATGAGGGCGACGGAACCGATCTTCCCGTTCAACGCGCCAACCGGTCGAAGAACCTCGAACTGGAGCTGCGGTATGCGCCGCCCATAATCGTCGATCGGCATTCGGTCGATGACGACATAGGCGGTTCCCCTATAGGCTGGTGCGTTGCCCGCCCCCTGTTTCGCCTCGATCAGCGGATCGGGTAGCTGGTCCTCGGTTCCCCGATAGATCCGGATGTTGACCTTGCTCTGATCCACCTCCTGCCCGTCGGCCCAGATGCGCCGTACGCCTGCGATTTCCCCTTCGCAGATCGCGAAGGCAGCGTTGGCGAAATACGCGTATGTGGTAACCTTTGGTCCGCCCTTGCCACCCTGGCGCTCCGTGGTGCTGGTTTCTTCGAACCGCGTCGCCCAGATCAGTGTCCCGCCGGTGCGCACGGTGCCGTAGAGCCTGGGCAATGGCGCGCCTTCTTCCCCGGAAAAGGGCCTTGCCGCCGCGAGGCGCGGCCCTTCGTAGTGCTGCGACCCGCCAAAAAGAGCCCGGTCCACAACATATCCGGCCAAGGCACCTGCGGCGGTTCCGATGGTCGCGCCGACAGGGCCAAGAAGGCCACCGATGAATGCACCAGCCGCCTGCAAGACGAGTGTAGCCATGAGTTCCTACTTTCCGGATCTGGAGGGTGCAGGCATCGAAAAGGCAAAGACACCCGCAATGCGCCTGCGCCATTGCGGCACGAGTGGTGAAACCACGACCGCGCTTCCCTCATAGGCATGCACGAATGCGTCTGACGCCGTCATGATGCCCACATGCTTGGCCGGGAGATGCGGGCGCCAGCGAAAAATCACCATGTCGCCCGGCTCTGGTTCTGAATGCGCCCGCTCCAGGCAGTGCCGTCTGGCTGCAGCAAGAAGCCGATCCTCTCCCGTGCTTTCAGCCCAGTCAGCGCTGTAAACGCCCGGATCCTCAGCCTCGCGGCCGAAAACGTTCCGCCATACGCCACGGAGCAGACCAAGGCAGTCGCAGCCCACGCCCCTGCGGCTTGCCTGATGACGATAGGGTGTCCCGACCCAGCTCAGCGCCTCGCCCACAATGGCATTTCGCAGGGCCGCTTCTGTCGAAAATTGCCGCTGCATCATTTCACCAGCGCCTTGCCGTCGAAGACACCCTCGTCCCGCACATAGCTATAGGCCGCATCATCGCCGGGCAGATGCGGAAACCCGCGAAAATTCCGCTGGTTCAGGAATTTCGCCTTGCAGGTGGAAAACCGCTTGTCGCACCCGGCGACAATCGTGAACGCGTCTCCCGTTTCTCCGGCCAGCGGCGCTTCCCGCCACAATGACAACCGGGCCTCACCACCAGCGCTCATATGGTTGATCACGCGCTCCTTCCGGCCTGAATGCGCACCGCTGGTCCAGGTCAACACCCCATTGTCAAGCCAACCTGTCTCAAAGGCACCAACCCCCGCGACCACCACGACACCGCCATCTTCGACGCGAAGAAGCGTACCACTGCCCGCAAAGCGGTCATCGTTCAGGTTCACGCCGCATCGATGGTCCCCAAGTTCGGCGTCGCAACCGCGCCCAATGGTTCGCCCGTTCGGCTGATCAAGCGCCCAGGCCTCGCTTTCCAGCTCGGCAACGAAACTTCCATCCCGCCGCGTCACCTTGCCGATCACGGCAACACGCAGTCTCTGAAACATCGAAGGGTCCTGCCAGTTGACGAGCAGTGTCTCGACCCTTGCTCCGTCATAGAGTCCGGACAGAATGTCCTCCTCCCGGATATCAGAGGCGGAAAGCGCTCCTGCCACGTCCACCGTGTCCACCGAAAGCCCGAACGACGATCTGGCCTCGCTTGCCGTGAAACCCGTCTCCGGCTGGAAATTTGTGCCGTCGCACTGGAGCGCCCTGTCATGATCGGTGAAGCCGAGCACGGCGCCATCGGACCGGCTCAATCGCCAGCAATTGCAAAGGCTGGTGACTTCCCCTTCAATGTGCGCGGCCAATGTTTCGCCTGTTGATGTCATGCAAGTATCTCCACCAGCGGGATCGAGGGGATCTGCCCTGCCCTGAAAGCACTCAGGCTCACAGACAGCCGTTCGATATCGAAGCGCACGGGCACGTCGAAGACGAACCCGGCTGTTACGACTGCACCCACAGCCGGCACGGCCCCGGGCTGGAACACAAGCTCACCGGTCTCACCGTCGACTGCATAGTCGAGTGACGTTTCCTTCAGCGCACCGTCGACGGCGACGAGCACCGTATCGGCCACGGGATGGGTGATCGGGCGCCGGACGGCCTCCGGCCCCTCCCCATAGGTCTTCGTCAGCTCGAAGCGTCCTGTCACGCCATCGCCCGTACCGATGGTCTGATCGTGCTCTGTCGGTGTCTCCGAGGGCCGGCATGATTTCATGTCGAACGGGTCTCGGAACCGAAAGCCGTGCAGCGAGCCCCGCCGCGCTTCGAAGAAGGCAAGCACTTCATGCACGTCATCGAGCGAGCGCAACCCGGTGCCGGCATCGTAATGCCGCCGCGCCAGCGCCTGTCGCGCATTGCGTTTCTCGCGGCCCGACACCAGTTGCACAATCTCGTTGCGCCGCTCTGGCCCGCCCGTGGCCCCAAACGAAATGGCCAGCGGAAACCGCACGTCATGAAAGGCGTTCATGCCGGTTCTTCTCCTGCCTCAAAAGGTTTTGGCGCCACGCGAGACAGCCCGCGCCAGCATGCCCGTGATCTGGGCCTCCGATTTGCGAAACGATGCTGCGTCCGGCGTCGACACGTTGAAGACAATGTTCGCCGCCGGGGCGCTGCCGCCCGCCGCCACTCCCAGCCGCCCGTCGGCGCCGCGCTGCAGGGGGAGGATCGCCTCTGCACCCGCCTCACCCATCAATCCCGTGCCGCCGCCCATCGGAAAATAGGTTGGCGAAGAGACCACCCCGCCATCGGCAAACGGCACCACGCCGCCCTTGGCGAAAGGCAGGATGCCGCCGACAACGCCTGAAAACAGCGACGAGCCCAGCGCCGCCAAAGGCTGCAGCGCCTGCGAAAGCGCCATGCTCGCCAGGTTCATGCCGATGCTGCGCAGCACATCTTCAAACGATTTTCCGCTGACAACCGCACTTTTCAGCGCGCCGGTCATCTGCCGGCCGAAGCCGTCCGCCAGTTTTTCCAGTTCGCCCAGCGCCTCCGCGAACGGCTTGGTATCCGCGCGGATCTCAAAGGTCATGTCTTCCAAGGATTTGCCTCCGCTAAGTCTCGGTTTTGGCGATCGGGAAACCGTTCCATCAGCTGATCGAGATCATTGCGTGCCGGCACACCGACAGCGCTGCCGCACACGGCCTCCAGCGCGCAATTGAGTTCGCGCGGCGTCATGGACCAGAACCCATCCGGTGAGAGCCGCAGCACCCCAAAGGCAAATCCCATGACCTCACTCCAGGGAAAGGGCCTCGCGCGGGCTGCTGCGGCGTTCAAGGGTTTTGCGCGGGCTCCTCCCCGCCGCCGAAGGTTGCCGTCAGAAGCGCGCTTACAATGCGGGCAAAGCCAGCCGCCCCCTCGTCGCAGCGCATCGCCCGCACATCCTCTTCGCTCACGGCATGGCCGCCGCCGCGAAGACCGGCCGCGATCACGCGCAGCATGTCCCGCGCCGAAAGGCGTCCACTCGAAAACCGTTTTGCAAGTTCCCCCAGATCGTCCGCGGCGAAGGCGTCTTCGAGCTCGGCCAGCGCACCCAGCGTCAGGCAAAGCGTATAGTCCCGGCCGTCGATCCGCGCGGCCACCTCGCCGCGCCTGCGGTTGACGCTGCTCATGGGGCCTCCGCAAAGCTCACGGCACCTGCCGATTCCAGCGCAATCTCGAAAGTCACCTCGCCATCATGATTGCCGCCATATTCCAGGGCGGTGATCTGGAACGGGCCGGACACCACGCCGAAATCCGGGATAGCCAGTTGCCAGCCGGCGACCTCACCGGCGAAGAACCGGCTGCGGATCGCGGCATCCGAAGCCCCGTCCTTGAATATCCCCGATCCGCTTATGGCCGCACGCTGAACGCCGCTGCCGGCCAGCAGTTCGCGCCACCGGCCTGCCGAATCCGCGTCGGTCACGTCCACCGTCTCGCTGTTGAATGCGAGGCGCTTGGCGCGCAGCCCCGCAACGGTCGTGAATGCCCCTGCTCCGCTCGTGTCGAGCTTCAGAAGCAGGTCCTTGCCCTTCTTTGCACCCATATTTGTTCTCCAGGGATGTGTTGGTGTGTCAGACCGGCTCGATCACAGCGCGAAAGCGCATCAGGCCGTGATAGGCGATAAGATCCTCATCGAAGCGGATTTCACTGCCCTCGCGGCGCAGGTTGACGAGGTGATGCCCCGCTATGGAGAGCGGCGAAGCCGTCAGCACCGTGTCGATCCGATCCATCAGTTGCAGCGCTTCGCGCCGTCCCTTGCCATTCGACCAGACATTGACCGTGAAAAAATGCTCGCTGCCCTCTTCAGTATCCGTGCTCCAGTCATGAGCGCTGGCCGGTCCGAACGCGACATAGGGATAGGCCGTGCGGGCGGGCGCCAGATCGTAGAGCTTCGCGCCTCCCAGCGCGCCCGTCAGCGCCACATCTGCAGCCAGTGCGCCGAACACCGCCTTTTGCAGTTCAAACGCGGCGTCGAGCATTGTCACGCTCCTGCGCTTCCAACCTGGCTTTCTCCTCCAGGCGGGAGGCGCGCCGCGCCTCCTCCCCCGCTTCAGCGGCCCTGTGTGCCAGCCGGCGCAGCGCGCGGGTCAGCCCCTCGCCAGTCAGTTTCATGCTCATCTTCATGTCTGCTTCTCCTTGGCGAGACAGACCAGATAACGCCCGGTCTCGTCGGGATCGTGCGCTGTCAGGATGGTGAAAACCCGTGTTGCGCGCACAAGCCGCATGCCGCCGCTCACGCCGGGTCGAAACCGCAGCGTGATGCGATGCGTCACCTCTTCATGGCGCTGCCCCGCGCCGAAGGGTGCCGATGCCCGCACCGGCTCGATGAAACCGAAAACCGTCGCTATCTCGCTCCAGCTCTCGGTGTGCCCGCCCGCCCCGTCCGGAACGAGCGCCGCACGCTGCAGGCTGAGTTCCGTGCGAAACGCTCCAGGATCGATAAACTGCACCCGCATCACAACCTCGGCTTCCGATAGCCCTCGACGAGCCGCTGATAGCCAGCCGGCAGTGAAACCGGTTGATCTTCCGCCCCAAACGAAGCGCGGAATTCGAACCAGTGCGCCACAAGAAGAAGGATGGCGCGCCGCAGAAGGTCCGGCACATCCGTCCCCGCCTCACCATAGCCGGCCCTGAAATCGATCTCGATGCCGTTCAGCCGCCGGCCCGGAAGCGGCCGCGATGCAATCGCCAGCCGCGCCGGTTGCGCATGCGCATCGAGTTGGCAAGCGGCGGGATCGACAGTCGAGGCCGCACCATCGGCGTCGAACACCGTCACCGAAAGCAGTTCGCGCACCGGCGTCCGGTTCAGATAAAGCACATCGCCCTGCGGCCAGTCGTCCAGCGTCAGCCGCCAGGACTGATCGATCAGCGCCTGTCCGGTTGTCTTCTCCACTTCCTGGCGGGCGGCACGGATCAACCCTTCGATGAGCGCATCCTCGCTCAGATGCCCGATCCGAAGATGCGCCTTTGCCTCGGCAAGCGTCACCGGCTCGACCAGCGGATCGACCGTTCGAAATAGCGTCATGCGTGAAACTCCCGTTAAAAAAACGGCCCCGGAACTGCTTCCGGGGCCGCATCGGCATGGTCGTCGAGGGAGGATTACACCGTGCCGAATTTCAGCAACTTGACCGCATCGAAATCCTGAATGCCGCCGCCCACGCGCTTGGTCGTGTAGAACAGCACATAGGGTTTGGCGGAATACGGATCGCGCAGCACGCGAACACCGGCGCGGTCCACCACCAGATAGAAGCGGCGGAAGTCGCCGAAGGCGATGGGTGTCGTGTCGGCGCCGATGTCGGGCATGTCCTCGGCCTCCACCAGCGGGAAGCCCATCAGCATGGCGCGGCTGCCGGGCGTGGCCGGCGGCTGCCACATATAGTTGCCGTCCGCGTCCTTCAGCTTGCGCAGCGTCGCCTGCGTCTTGCGGTTCATCACCCAGCTGGCGCTCTGGCGATAGCCCGCCTTCAGCGCATAGACCAGATCGATCAGCACATCCGAGGAGTCCGTTGCCGGCAGCGCGCCTGCGGCGCCGGTCACATTGTAACCGACACTACCCCAGCTCCAGGTGGCATTGTCCACCTGTGCATAGCTCAGGAAGCCCTTCGGCTTGTTGATCCCGTCACCATTGACGAAAGCCGCGCCCTCCTGCTCGGCGAAGGCGGTCTCCACCTCGCTGGCGATCCACTGGTCGAGATCGACCACCGCATCGTCGAGCAGCATCGCGGTCGCCGCCGGCATAGCGTAGAGCTCGGCCGTGGGGAACTGCAACTCGTCCAGCGTTCCCGTCGCCGTCTCCGGGCGAGCCGCCGTTTCGGCCACCCAGCCCACCGCCGGACCGGTCACCGCAAACGGCTTTTTCAGAACCGCACTCGAAACCTGCCGCACCGAGGCGATGGAGCGGATCGGCGAAAGTTCCGCCAGCCGAGCACCGATGGCTGCCTCCGTCTCATCGGGCACCAGGTAGCCCCCGTCCGGCGCCGAGCCATAGGACATTGCCTTTTCTTCAAGCGAGCGCATGCCACGTTCGTCGCCCGAACGCATATAGACGTCAAACGCCTGCTTGCGCTCCAGGTCCTGAAGTGCCGCGCCGCCGCGCCCCAGCACCGGCCGCGTCTTCTTCAGAACCAGCGTGTCCAGCGCCTGCTTCTGTTCATCGAGCGCCTGCGAAATGCGCTCCACCTTGTCCACCGTCACCACGTCCGCGCTGCGCGTCTCAAGCTGTTTCAGCTTCTCGTTGTTTGCCTGCTTAAAGGTCTCGAACGCGTTCATGAACTCATGGAATGCGCCCGTCACATCGCCCTCGTCCAGCGCCGATTTCACCTCCGGCGCGCGTTTTGCCTGTCCTGCCGTCATGTCTTCATCCTCAATCGTTGAACATGCGGGCCGCCTGGCGGATCACCGCCGCAAGCCCGTCATCAAAGCCCCGCGCGGCGTCCCGCTCGCGTCTCAAGGCGCCAAAGCCCTTGGCGATCACCACCCGGGCCTCGCGCCGCGTCAGGCCGGCATCCCGCGTCAGCCAACGCTCAAACTCGCGCGCCGTGGGCAACGGCGCGCCCCTATTCTCCGTCTTCACCTCGTCCACACGCGCCTCCGGCAGCATGGGAAAGGTGACCACGGAAATCTCCCAGAGATCCGCCTCCACGATGCGACGCACGCCGGTCTTCGCTTCCGTCTTCGCCTTCACCGTGCGAAAGCCAATGGAAAGCCCGTCGAGCGCCCGGTCGCGCATCAGTTCCCAGACCTCCCGCGCCCTGGCCACACCAAGCGCCAGCCTTCCCCGCACCAGAAGGCCGCGCGCGTCTTCGCGCAGTTCCTCCCAGGTGCCGATAGGCTGGTTCGGGTCGTGCTGGAAAAGCATGCGCACCCCGGCCGCCCCGCGTTTTTCGAGCGAGCGCGCAAACGCGCCCCGCTCCACCGCGTCACGGCCAAGGTCGACCTTCCCGAACAGGCTCGCATAGCCAGAGAACGTCCCGTCCGCCTCGACCGTCTCGATATCGAGCCCGGCATATTTGCGCTCATCGGGCATTGGCGCGATCTTTGCCTGCATGCTCTAGCGTCCTTTCTCATCGTGAAGAGTGTCGGTACGGCCATGCGGCAGCGGCGCAATCGGGCGCGCCTGAAAATACCGCAGCGCCAGGCCGATGGCGCTCCAGGCGCAAAGGCTCGCAACAGCCGCTCCCATCAGCATGGTTTCGGCCGCGCCCAGCCGTTCCGTCAGTTCCAGAATTTCGGCAAGCTTCAGCCCCGTCGCCCCGCCGAAAACCATCCCGCACACCACACCGACCGCAAAGCGGATCGCCGCATCGCGCCGGTGATTGGGCAGGATATAGGCAAGCGAAATGGCGGAGCCGGCCACAGCGCCAGCCCCCTTTGCGAGCCATATCCAGCCCGCATGGGTCATGTCGGTCATCGGAAAAATCCTCGTTCGGGATCTTGTTGAAATAACCGGGCTCAAATGCCCGGCCGCCTATGCAGCATCCAAACGTCAGGCAGCACTCATGGTGAGACTGTCGCCGAGATCATCAAACAGGCGCTAAAGCAGTCTTCTTTCACAGCAAAGCAGGCGCTCCCGGCGCTCACGCTTGGCGACAGCCTTCGCCAGATATCGATACAGTTCCGCCTCACTGCCGGTACGCTGGTTGCGGTAGATCACACCATCCCCCTTTTGGCATTGCGCTCAAATCTGTACCCGCTTCGAAAGAATTCTTTCAGCAACCGCCTGCGTCCCCAGAGAGGATTAAAATGGGGAACCGCTCCACGGGTCAGCTCGTGAAATCGTTCACGCGCCTGTCGTGCAACAGCCTCGAAATGAGTTATTTCACCGCGTATGGTCGACATAGCGCATGTCGATCCGCGCCCCCCACCCGAGAGCAAGACAACCCGTCATCACACCGATTGCGGGTTCTACCGGTCCTCTGGAATGTCCACTTGCAGCAGCTGCCCGGCCAGCCGATCGATCCTCTTCCAGTCCGGCACCAGCTCAGGAAGCATGCGCTCCGCAGCAAGCAGATGATACTTCAGGTCCTCCGCCGAAACGCCATCTTCCAGCAAGCCGTAAAAAGTCCACATCTGATCGGTGTAGGTGCGGTCGAGCTTTGTAAGATTCTCCACCAGTTCCGGCTTCCACTCCGCCAGAAGAATGCACAGGATGCGGTCCAGCGTCTGGCTGCGCGCGGTCCACCATTCAGTCCCGCGTTCATATTCGAGCTTCTGACCGATAAGAGCACCCGCCTCCCCGATGACGACCTGCGGAATGTTCATTCTGCCAAAATCGCCCTTGCTGCAGGTCCAGTAGCCGTCATCCGCAAGGACAAACCAGCTTTCCATGGAACGCAGAAACTCCACAGTTTCGGCCTCCGACATGGGAGGACACCTGCCAGGTTTCACCGTATCCCACGAGAATTGCGCAAGTCCTTTCCTGTGCAGAAACCTAACCGCCTCACAAAACTCAACCAGATCACTACGGGAAGGTGGCTCGAACACCGTATTGATCAGGGTAAAAATGTTCTGTTCCCAACTTTCCTCCAATGTGGCAAGCAAACGGTTGCAGACTTCATCGATCGTGGTCATGATCGGCTACACTGGCGGTTCGCAGTGTTCATCATTCATGAATCCACCATTCGAACCCGCGATCATGGACCAGTTTTTCGGCCAGTTCAGCTCCACCGCCTTCGCCGATAAAAAGTTGCGGAATGACGGTGGTACGAATTTCGCCCTTACCACATGTCCAGTTTCCGTCTTCGCCCAGCACAAACCAGTCCTCCAACGAATCCAGCAGGGCGCTGGTCTCGCTTTCAGTTAAACTCGGACAGTCACCGGGACTGAGTATCCTCCACGAGAAACTGACGAGCTCTCTCTGCTTCAAACACCTGATCGCACTGCAGTATTCGATCACATCTGCGCTTGAAGGCGGATGGTACACCGTGTTGATGAGAGTAAAGACATTATCCTCCCAGCTTTCCTCAAGCGAAGCCAGAATCCTTGCACCGATTTCATCGATCATATTCATGGGTCGCTATCTCAATCGGTGTCAGGAATGGGTGTGTGCGGCTGCTCTTAGAGACCATCCCTCATCCTATACCTATAGTAGATTTTGAAAGGATTTTCGCGTCAACTGTAGTGCGGGAACTCTCCCGGGGGCTTGCCATGATGCGAACCGCCTCGCCGGTACGCTGGTTGCGGTAGATCACACCATTTCCACTTTTGGCATTGCGCTCAAATCTGTACCCGTTTCGAAAGAGCTCTTTCAGCAACCGCCTGCGTCCCCAGAGAGGATTGAAATGGGGAACCGCCCCACGGGTGAGCTCCCGAAAGCGATCACGCGCCTGTCGGGCAACAGCCTCGAAATGAAGTATTTCACCGCGTATGGTGGACGTGGCGCTTGTCGATCCGCGCCAATTCCGATCGAGCCGCCGTACACGGCCCACATGATACCGAGCCTGACTGACAGCAATCTCGAGACGCGTGATCTGCGCGAGCGATGCGCCCGGATAGCGCCGGCGCATTCGCGCAATACGCGATGCCCGCCCGCTTGCCGGCACCACAACGGACCCACCCCCGTCCGTCCACCGCCCGCCACCAGGATTTCCCGCCTGAACGCGCGGCTGAATATGCCACCTGGGGTTGCGCTTCAGTGCCCGTTCCAGCCGCCCTGCAGCAGCCAGCAGCCGGACCCATGCCGCCTCCCCGCGCATTCGGGCGGCAAGCATTTCCATATCCACCATAAAGCGCCTCACTCGCCATGCGGGCCATAGCCCACGGCCCGGCGTTTTTCCTCGTCGCTCAGGAAGTCGGCAGCGCCCACCCGGCTCCACAGCGCCTCGCGCTCGGCGGCCAGCCCCTCGATGCCGTCGGCGTCGTACCAGAGCCGCACGCCAGCGCCGAACACCGGCTGGAGCCAGGCGGAGAACTCCTTCGCCACCCGCCCCACAAGCGGCAGCACGGTCAGGCGGTAAAAGGCCCGGTTCGCCTCCTGATAATTGGCATAGGTGTTGTCGCCGGGAATGCCGAGCAGCATGGGCGGCACGCCAAGCGCCAGCGCGATGTCGCGGGCAGCGCCATTCTTCGCCGCCATGAAGTCCATGTCGCGCGGCGAAAGGCTCATCGCCTTCCAGTCGAGCCCGCCTTCCAGAAGCAGCGGCCGTCCGGCGCGCGCGGCACCCGCATAGCCCTGTTCCAGTTCCACCTTCAGCCGGTCGAACTGGTCGTCGGAAAGGTTCCCGCCCTCTTTCGGCGCATAGACCAGCGCTCCCGAAGGCCGCGCGGAGTTGTCGAGCAGCGCCTTGTTCCAGCGCGCCGCCTGGTTGTGCGTGTCGAGCGCCATCAGCGCCGCACCCAGCGGCGCGAAACCATAGTGATCGTCGAGTGGATGAAAGAGGGTGAGTTGCAGCGCCGCACCCGCTTCCAGCGGCACACGCTCGCGCGCCTTGCCCTCGCGGTAGTCCAGTGCCACCGGCCAGCCGCCCGCATCCGCCACCACCGACACCCGGTCCGGCCGCAATAGATGCAGTTCGCGCGTGCCCGTCCCCGTTTCCAGCATGCGCAGATAGGCATTGCCCGACAGAAGCAGATGCCCGTAAAGCGCCTCCATGAAGCCGCTGCCGGCCTGGCGCTGGTTGGGCCGTGCCATCATCTCCAGCACGGGATGCGCGTTGTGCTCCCGCGCACCTTCGTAAAGCAGCCAGGGGATCGCCGCTGCCGCCTCCGCCACAAGCCGCACGGCACGATGCGCGATCGGATTGGCCATAAACCCCTCGCGCGACATCGCAGCATAGTCGCGCCGCGTAAACCGCGCCTCCGCCTCCCGGTGCAACGCGACGAAGCCGCCGGCATGCATCTGTTTGGTTTCAACCGGCGCGACAGCACCTCCCGGACGCTTTGCCCAGGGCCAATACCAAGCCATGTGATTTTCCCGATCCGTGTTTCTTTATCTGCTCAGCCGAGTGCGCGCACGCGCGGCTCCCGCCGGTTCGAAAGCATGAGTTCGCTCAAGGCCCAGACCAGAGCATCCACCCGGTCTGGCGAGTGTCCGCCCGAAAGCCCGTCGAGGCCGAAATCGCACATTTCGTCCTCAAGCTCGGGAAAGCGCGCCGCATGGCGCACCCGCCCCTGCTCGTAAAGTGCGGCCACCGGCTCCGCCCGCAGCCATTTGCCCCGCGTTGCCCGCACCGCCTTCACCGGCACGCTTGCATCCACCGTGGCAATGACCGTCGCCACCATCTCACCGCCCTGGTTCACCTCGGCCACAAGGCAATCGGCTTCAAGCCGGTGATAAAGCGCCACCGCGCGTGCCGCCCATTCCTGCGGCTTGGCCCCCTTGACCGTCTCGTCGCACAGAACCACGCCACGGCCTGCCGCATCGAGCCCCGCCGCCACCAGCCCACAGGCGTCCGACCTGCGACTGGAAGCCGCCGGCGGGTCGACCGCAACGACAATACGCTTAAGGTCATCCCTCTGCTCAAAGGTCCCGGCCGTCTCCAGCATCGCCCGCGTCCACAGTGCGTCAGGCCGATCCTCGATCAGTTCGCCATCAAGCTCCTGCCGCCCAAGCCGCGTGCCCGCATAGCGCGCTCTTATCGCCCGGATGAAGCCCGGCGCCAGATTGTCCCGGTTTTCGTCCGTGCGCATCCGCGTCACGGTCACATGCGGATCGTCCATCAGCCTGCGGATCAGCGAGATCGGCTTCGGCGTCGTGGTCAGAAGCTGCTTTGGCCGTTCCCCCAGTCGCAGGCCGAACTGGAGCATGTCGAATGTCGCATCCGCCTGTCTCCATTTGGCCAGCTCGTCGCACCAGGCCGCATCGAATTGCGGCCCGCGCAGACTGTCCGGGTCCTCGGCAGAAAAAAGCTGCGCCACCGCGCCATTCTCCCACACGATGCGCCGCCTGCTCGCCTCGAAGCGTGGGCGCGCACGCCGCGAGATCGCCAGAATTCCCGAAGGCCCCTCCACCATCACTTCTCGTGCGTCAGAGAGCGTTTCGCCGATCAGGGCCAGCCGGCCATATCGCATCCCGCCAGCAAAGGGGGGCAAACCCCGCACCAGCGCATTCACCCATTCCGCGCCCAGCCTGGTCTTGCCGGCGCCTCGGCCGCCCATCACCAGCCAGCTGTCGAAAATCGCACCAAGCGGATATTGCGCGAGCCGCGCGACCCCCAGCCATTCCCGCTCAATGGCGTGTGCGAGCTCCTGTTGCAGGTTCAGCCTTGCCCAGCCGCTCTGCAAGCTCTGCAGCAAGGCAGCGGATGCGGTCGTCAATGCGGTCGAGTGCGGCGGCCATCTCTTCATCGCTGGGGGCGTGCTTTCCATCCATGTCCTGCTGCTCGATCACGATCTCGTTCATCTTTTCCACGATCTTGAGCATCGAACCGAGGCCTTCGATCCGCCCCTTGTCGAAAAGATCGCGATGAACCGCATCCTCGATTGCCCGCTGGAGTTGATTGAAGAGCATCCCGATCATGCTTTGCGTCCGCTCAATCGATGGCGGCAGCGCCGGATCGTCTGGCGACCCCCATTTTTCCTCCTGCGCCCGCTTGCGCAAAAGCCGCTCCGAGCGGCCGCTTGCCAGTGCCAGCAGTTCAAAAGAAGGCGGCGCACCTTCACGAAGCGCGCGCACCGCCATCAGATCGGCCGCACCCATCTTGCCCATAGTGTCCATCCATGTCCGAAAACAAAAAAAGGCGCGCCCCCGTCAAAGGACCCGCCTCGAAACGCCGCAACTTTGCGACCATGCATGAACCCTACCGGCGAACCGTTACGCTGTCAAGAATTTTTTCCTAATTATATACTTGACGTACTAGAAGGCGAAATGCCATGATTCGCGATGACAGGCCGGCAAATCGAACTGAGGAAATTGAGATCGACCCCGCAATTCTGAGCAGGTCGCTTGGTCTATTAAGGTTTCATGTCGCTGAGGACCGTTTGATCAATGTCGATCAAGAGGCTTTGGTTTGCGATTTGTATTTTGCGATGACTTCAGACAGGGCAGAGTAGTAGTCGTCGCCCACCTCGTGTATCGCCTCAATCGCTTGTGGGTTGGCTTTATCGGGATCGCTTAGCAGCGCAATGAAGCGGTAAGCAAGATAGCTGGCGCATCGCTCTAAATCTTCGTTGAACAAGACGAGTTCACTTGCTGTTACCGGATGCTCGGTTCTGGTGATCAGTTGCTTCTGAAAGGCTTGAACGTTGACGACTTTCGTCCGTACGATCCGTCGAATATTTTCGCCCGTGAAGAAGCTGTAGTTATCGTGAACGTAACGGTTCCGTGTTGGGCGCAAGTCGTTGTCGAGAAAGTTCAGGGCTGTCTCAAGCCTCTTGTAGGAATTTTTGTCCTCTTGAAGGATCGCGAAGGCTTTTATTAGGTCGCATTTCCGGCTCAAATCGATGATGTCAGTGGCGATGTCGAGGTGTTTCGCGGGCGCGTTTATGTAGCGACCAAGGATCATGCCTAGGTAGCTATCGATATGGGACCACGTTACGCAAATGGCACCGATTTGGAACGTGATCATTCGCGATTCCGATGTGGGATAGGAAAATTCATCAATCATGGCAGACCCCAAAGAAAAAGATCAGGAAAAGGGCGACGAGGTATTGCGCCGCCTGTTGAAGACCCCTCCCGATCACAAGACCGGGAAGGGCGCGAAGCGCGAGAAGGACAAGCCTCGCGACAGCTTGAAGGATCAAGCTGCCAAGCGGTGCTGATTCCTTTCGAACGTTGCTTTGAATTGGGCGGTATCCACTAGGAGTTTGGTCCATGCTGCGCCTGATACTTCCGCCACAATCAGAAGATCGTTTTGGCTCAGGATTTGCTGGATATACCCCCGCAGCGCCGTTGCGTTTGTTGGACCTCCAACATACCAGACTGTCTCAAGAATCCGGCCACGCACGAAAGTTGGCCCCAGCGCGTTCAGATGATCGTCCATCTGTTTGTGCGTGGGGCGAGGTCCGTTCAGGTCATAACTAACTATAAGGTTTGCCATATTTGCACCTGTGATTTGGGCCACAGGAGGGCTTGACGTGAATCGCGTAACGCGCGACTTAAGGGACGTGATCACAAACAAGCCCTCCAACGGCTTGGTTTCAACGTAAAGGCGACCGTCTGAACCACGGTCGCCTTTTACGTTTGAGTGACTCGCGTAGTGGCGACAAGTTCTCATGTCGCCCTCTCCCCGGTTTTCACAGTAACGTTTTCTTGCGTTTTCGGAGAAGCTTTCGCGCTTTCTGCTTAGTGGCCTGCTGCCGGTTTCGTGGACACCGAGATAAGGTGTTTTTGACGAAACCGGAGTTTGTGAATGCAGAGAAGGAAGTTTAGCCGCGAGTTCAAGC